>NZ_JBMWDP010000007.1:0-145683 GCF_049545505.1 Stenotrophomonas sp. NPDC077421
CGACCGCATCCTGTCCACCCCGATGCGCTACCCCTGCAACTACGGCTACGTGCCAAGCACCCTGTGCGGCGACGGCGATCCGGCCGACGTGCTGGTGGTGCTGCCGCTACCGCTGGTGCCGGGTTCGGTGGTGCGTTGCCGTCCGGTCGGCGTGCTCAAGATGAGCGATGAGGCCGGCAGCGACGAAAAGATCCTGGCCGTGCCGATCGCCAAGATCTTCAGCGGCTACGCCCATGTCGAGGATATCGGGCAGGTGTCCAGCCACTGGCTGGAGCGCATCGGCCACTTCTTCGAGCACTACAAGGACCTGGAGAAGGGCAAGTGGGTCAAGCTGGATGGCTGGGGCGGCGCCGCCGAGGCCAAGCAGATCCTGATCGACGCCCATCAGCGTTACCTCAACGGCAACGCCTGAGGCTGAACGACATCGCTCCGGCGCTCGCCGCCGGAGCGATGTGCATCACGTTTTTTGAATGCGGCACATCACTATTTGTGCCGGATTGGGTACATTGCGTCTCTTCACACCGTCCACGGTGCGCTTCACCGTGGTCAGCCAGGGGACAGTGTCGTGCGCATTCTGCTTGTTGGGGACCAGGCCAGCCTGTCGGCTGAGCTGCTGGAGTTCATTGCCGATCTTGGGGAAGAATGGCAACCGTTGACCGCCGCCGATGGCCAGGGCGCGATGAGCATCGTGGCCGGCTCGCCCGTGGATGCGGTGATTGTCTGCCCGGTTCTGCCGGATCTCACCGCGACCACGCTGCTGGGGCAGATCCGTACGCTTCGTCCGGAAACCATCCGTATCGCGCTGGTGGAAGCCAGCGTGGGCACCCGTCCGCCGCCGGCCCGCCTGATCGGGGTGGCGCACCGCTTCCTGCCGATGCCGCTGGCGCCGGAAGTGCTGCTGGAAGCCCTGACCAGCCTGGAAGAACTGGGCGAGCTGCTTGACAGCGAACGCCTGCGCAGTGCCATCGGCCGGATCGAGAAGCTGCCTTCGCCGCCGCATCTGTACCTGAGCCTGACCCAGGCGCTGGAACACGATGACGACACCGACACCGCCGACGTCGCCAAGCTGGTCGCCGCCGACCCGGCAATCGCGGCCAAGGTGCTGCAGCTGTCCAACTCGGCCTTCTTCAACAGTGGCCGGATCATCTCCGACCTGCGTACCGCAGTGACCCGGCTGGGGTTGTCGACGCTGCGCGACCTGGTCCTGGCCAGCGAAGTTTTCTCGGCCCAGCCGCTGTCCGGTGCCGAGCGCAACTCGCTGCAGCAGCGCGCGCTGCTGGCCTCGCGCCTGGCCGCCAAGCTGCTGCCGGACTCCAGCGCCGAACTGGGCGCCACGGCCGCCTTGCTGGCCGACATCGGCCTGCTGCTGCCGGGCGTGCGCAACGAGCGGGTGGACGCGGCCGACGGCGACGACCGCCCGGGCCACGCCGAAGCCGGTGCATACCTGCTGGGCCTGTGGGGCCTGCCGATGCCGATCATCGAAGCGGTCGCCTTCCACCTGCAGCCGCAGCGCTCCAACACCCGGAGCTTCTGGGTGACCGGCGCGGTGCACGTCGCACTGGCGCTGATCAACGGCGATCCGGTCGACGAGGAATACCTGCAGCGCGCCGGCGTACTCAACAAGCTGCCGCAGTGGCGCGATCATGCCAACGCTCTGATGGGGCTGGTGGCCGCCGACGCCTGAGGCGCCGCCGCACGCAGGCACCCGAAGGCGCGTCCGCAGGGGCGCGCTTTTTTTGTCTGCGGCGCGCTCAGTGCGTCCCCCTCAAGTGGATGAAGCGATCAGAAAGAAAGAGGGCGGACCTTGCGGTCCGCCCTCCCTGTGCTGCACCAGTGCGTCGATGGATCAGAAGCGCTGGGTGTACTTCAGGTAGTAGAAGCGACCGATATCGAAGCCGCCGTAGTAGGCGAAGCTCGAGTTCGGCTGGCTGTACATCAGCGGACCTTCGTGGTTGAACACGTTGTTCGCACCGGCCGAAACGGTGGCATTCCACGGGGTCGTGTAACGCACCTGCAGGTCGTGGAACGTGTTCGAACCGGTGTTGCGCACCGGGATGGCCAGCGTGTAATCCGACGAGTACGTCGGGTTGTTGCACTCCGGACCGCCATCGCGGTCATAGGAGCACTCTTCCTTCAGGCCGGAGTAGTAACGCACGCCCCAGTTGACGCCGAAGTTGCCGTAGCTCCAATCGACGTTCAGGTTCGAACGCACGCGGAAGTTGGCACCCCAGTCGCCGGTGCCCCAGCCGTTGTGCTGCTCGACGGCGGTTTCAGCTTCGTTGTCGCGCTTGTACTCGAGGTAGTCCACATAGGTGGTCTTCCAGTCGATGACGAAGTTGCCGATCGCCAGTTCCGGCAGACGGTAACGGACGCCCAGGTCGTAACCTGCGGTTTCCTGGTAGCCGGCGTTGATCAGGCTGCGGGTCACATCGACCACCTGGCCCGAATCCGCATCACGGGTGACGCGGCCACAGGCGTTGGCGTTGTTCAGCACGTAGCACTGGTTGAGGATCGAGGTGACCGACTCCGCCGCGATGACGTTGTCGATGCGGATCTTCCACCAGTCCAGGCTGACGTCCAGGCCCTGCACGAAGTTCGGGCTGTAGACCAGGCCGAGCGTCCAGGTCTTGGAGGTTTCCGGCAGCAGCGCGTCATTGGAACCGGACAGGTACGCGTAGTTCGACTGCGAGCCGGGGCCGGTCGCATCGATGCCGCCCGACGCTTCCTGACGGAAGTTGGCCGGCACTGCGCCGCCGCAGCGTGCAGCCACTTCCGGGTTGCGCACGGCCGCACCAAACAGGGTGTCGCACGGGTCGGTGTACTTGTCGAAGGTCTGCGAGGTACCGCCGTACAGGTCGGCCACGGTCGGCGCACGGAAGCCCGTGGCGTAGGTGCCGCGCACCAGCAGGTCGTCGGTCGGCTTCCACTTCAGGCCGAACTTGCTGTTCACGGTGTCGCCGAAGGTGTTGTAGTCCGAGTAACGGCCGGCCATGTCGACCGACAGTTCCTTGGCGAACGGCAGATCGGCGAGGATCGGCACGTTCAGTTCCAGGTAGAACTCGTCCAGCTTGTAGCCGCCGGCGGTCGGCGCACCCGACAGGTCGGTGCTCAGGCCCGACTGCAGCAGCGCGTCCGGGTTGTACTCGGCGTCTTCTTCGCGGTGCTCGTAACCGGCGGCGAAGGACAGATCGCCGGCCGGCAGGGTCGCGATGGCGCCGCTCAGGTTGGCGCTGTAGACCTTGCTGGTGGTGACCGAGGTGTCGTGGGTCGGCAGGAACAGGTACTTCTGCAGATCCGGGTTCGACAGCGAGCCATCGGCGGTGGAGCCGTACGGCAGCAGCGGGTTCCACGGGGTGCAGCCGGCAATCGGGGCCGCCGCGGTGCCGCACTGGGCCACGCCGTTGGCATCGATGTACGACGCGCCGACGGCATTGCGCACGTTCGGGATGAACAGGTTGCCGGTGCCGGTCTTGACGCCCTTGTTGCGGTTGTAGACGTAGCCCACATCCCAGTCGAAGTACTTGTCGGCAAACTCGAACGAGCCTTCCAGACCGCCGCTGAAGCGGAAGGTGTTCAGCTCGGACTTGGTCTGACGCGGCACTTCCCAGGTACGACGCATGAAGTCGACGTCGGTATCCAGCGGGTTGAAGACGCTGTTGGCCGACATCGCGGTGTCGTACGCGCCGGAACGGTACGGGTAGCCGGCGATCTGCTGCAGCGCTTCGCGTTCGGTGTACAGGACGCTGGCGGTACCGCGGATGTTGTCGGTGAAATCGAACTGGCCGTTGGTGAACACCGAACGACGCTTGATGCCGGTCGACAGGAACATCTGCTGCGACGGGTTGGACAGGTCGTCGTTGGTCAGCGCGTGGTAGTCGCCGAAGTCGCTCGAGTCGCCACCCGGGTTGAGCACGTAGTTGCCACCCGGGGTGACCAGCACGCCCTTCTCGGTGATCGCGCTCCAGCCATTGCTGTCATCGGCGGTCGGGCTCGGATGACGGTAGCCGTTGGCGTAGGCGCTGAAGCGACGGTCCTTGGCAAGCACCGGCTCTTCTTCGCTGTACTCGGCGCCGAAGGTGACCGAACCGCGTTCACCGGTCTGGCCGTAGACGAAGTTGTAGGTGGTCTTGTCGCCGTCGCCCTGGCCGTACTGGCCCTTGTAGACGCTGGCTTCAAGGCCGTCGAAGTTCTTGCGGGTGATGATGTTGATCACGCCGGCGATGGCATCCGAACCGTAGATCGCCGAAGCGCCGTCGGTCAGGACTTCGATGCGCTCCACGACCGAGGTCGGGATCGAGGCGAGGTCGGTGTAGCCGCCCGAGCTGACGCCCATGCGCTTGCCGTCCAGCAGCACCAGGGTGCGCTCCGGGCCGAGGTTGCGCAGATTGACGTACTGGCCGCCCACTTCTTCGCCCGAGGACAGCGCGTCGGCGCGGCTGATCGCCGGGGAGCCGGTGGCGGACAGGTTCTGGACGATGTCGGCAACGCTGGTGAAGCCCTGCTTCTCGATGTCGGCGCGCTGCAGCGCGATCACCGGCTGGGCGGTTTCCATGCTGGCCTGGCGGATACGCGAGCCGGTGACCGAGATGCGGTCAAGATCGGTCGTGCCACCCGCTTCCTGCGCCGATGCAAAGGTCGGCGTCAGGGCAAGCGCAATGCCGGCGGGCAGAAGGCCCAGCCGCACTGCGGGAGTACGAAAATTCATTAATCTCTCCAAGGTACGTTAGTAGCGTGTTAAAACGCCTCGGAAAGTTACGATTGCGTTGCAGCGAATTTTTTGCGTGAGACAACCGATGACTTTGCCGATTCTGGCGGCAAGGTCGCAATGGCTTCGCGGTAGCGCGACGCGGACTGGCCGTAACGCGCGCGGAAGGCCCGTGCGAAGCTGCAGCAGTTGTCGAATCCGCTGGCGGCCGCGACTTCACCCACCATCATGTCGGTATCGCGCAGCAGATCAGCGGCGCGCTCCAGACGCAGACGGGCCGACAGCGACTGCGGGCTTTCCTCGTAGAGGCTCTGGAAGGTCTTGGACAGGTACCAGCTGGAGAAATTGGTCAGCTCGGCCAGTTCACCGATGCGCACCACGCGGTGGCTGTTGCCCTCCAGATACAGCCGCGCGCGCTGCATGCGCCCGAACACCTGGCGTTTGCGCGAGCGCGAACGTCCCGGGCAGCGCTGCACCCCGGTGGCCATGCCGTGCTGAAGCGAGGCCAGGTGCAGCAGCACCGGGCGCAGCGCCTGCGCGGGCTGCCCGCTGGCCAGCGCATCGCGCCACAACCGCAACGCCACGCGCACTTCGCTGCGGCTCATGCTGCCGCGGCCGGCGTACAGGCCGCAGTCGGCCAGCTCGCCGAGCGCGCGCAGCGCTTCCGGCGCCAGGCTCAGGCCGATGCACAGGCCATCGCGACCGGCCTGCACCATCGGTCGCGATTCCTTCTCGAAGGCGATCCACTCGCGCTGGCGCAGACGGAACCGGCCTTCCTTGGATTCGACCCAGGCGCTGCCGCGCAGCTGCATCCATACGGTGAACGTGTTGCCCGCGGTCTGCAGGCTGCCCAGCCGCGCCACGCCGAGGCAGGTCGGCAGCGGGCCGTCGTCGACGATCTTGTCCAGGGAGAGCGATTGACCACGATCGGCCAAGGAGAGCTGACGCATGACTGCACCGGAGTTTGCCTTGATTGGCCACCAGTTTTGCCAAGTCGGGCGGCGTTCTCAGGAATTCCCGGCGAGATTCATCCGAATTCGCGACGACGTTGCCACGAAGAAATCACGAAGGGTCATTTCCCTTTAAAAACAGCAACCTGGAGAACCCCGGGAACAGCGACGGGGTCTGTCTGGGCAGGGGCATGACGCCGATATCGGCCCCATCGGCCACCGCCAACGCGACGTAAACGGCATCGCCCCCGGCATTGGCGCTGAAACCGTTGCCCGCGCTCAGGCGTGCACGGTCGAGACAGTGCTCGACCCCGGCACTTCCGGCACTCAACCGCGCGAACAGCGTGGCGCAGTCACGATGACTGGACAGGTAATCGATGCTGCCATTGCCGGCCACACTCCAGGTGCGGTAGCGCCAGCGCGTGGGCCGGTCTTCGCTGACCTGCCGGATGCTGCCGGCCGACAACCGCGCATCGGCCGACCAGAGTCCGCCGGCCGACAGGCGGGTGAACAGCACGCGCCGACCGCTGCGGTCGAAGCGCGCCTGCGACACGCCTTCAATGCTGCCCAGCAGGCGCCAGTCGGTGGTGCTGCGATCAAACAGCAGCAGGCGCATCCGCTCCTGGCCGTCGCGCTCGATCACCAGCACATGCTGATCGTCTTCGCCGTACAACGCCTGCAGCGGCTGCGTGACCGGCAACGGCAGGCGCAGTGCCTGTTCATCGCGCGGACTGACTTCATAGACCGAGGGATTGGCATGGTCGTCGCGCCCCAGCACCAGCAGGCGATGGCTGTCGCCGGACCAGTCCGGTGCCTGGCGTGCCTCGGGGCGCAGACCCTCGATCGGGCGCAGCGAATCGGGACGCTCCAGGTCTGCCCACCACAGCGCGAAGCTGCCGGAACGGTCCGAGGAGAACACCAGCTGGCGGCCATCCGGCGACACCATCGGCTGCGCATCCCGCCCACCGGAGGGGAACAGGCGCTCGGGCGTACCCGGGCCGTTGGCACCCACCGGCACGCGGAACACCCCGAACTGGGCGCGCCGGTGCACAAACGCGAGCATGCGATTGTTGCGCGACACCGCCGGCGTCTGCGCGTCATCCAGGCCGACATCCCGCAACAGCCGGCTCTCGGTATCCAGTTCGTACAGGCGCGCCTCGCTGTCCACGCGTCGGCCGAACACGATGTGGCGGCTGTCGCCGCGCCAGCTCCAGCCACGGATCTCGGCCGAATCGTCAGTAAGCTGCTCGGGCGTGCCGCCGCTGGCCGGCATCCGCCACAGGTCGCCTACCTGCGGATTGCGGACGAACGCGATCCAGCGGCCATCCGGCGAGTAACGCGGGGCATAGTCGAAGTCGTCTTCGCCGGTGTCGTAGGCCAGCGGGGTCCAGCGGCCGCTGGCAATGTCCAGCACCCGGATGCCACGGTGGGCGTGCGCGCCGGAGAGCGCGCCGAAGATCAGGCCGCGACCGTCCGGCGTCCAGTCGAAACTCAGCAGTTCGGTGCCGTCACAGCGGGTCACATGGCGCAGCGCACCACCGGTCGCGCTGGCGATGAGCACCTCGCAGCTGCCTTCCGCACCGAAGCGCGCAAAGGCGATGTCGCGCCCGTCCGGCGACCAGTTCGGGAAGCGGTCGGACTGGCCCGTCGGGGTCTCGACCAGCGCGCGCGCCGGCGTGTTGCCGGCGGTCTGTACCTTGATGGTGCTGCCCTCAGGCACGCCCATGTCGGCTTCATACGCCACCTGGGAACCGTCCGGCGACAGCGTTGGATAGGTCTCAAACCCTGCGGTTGCAGTGATCAGGCGATAGGGGCGCTGTGGGCTGCCGGTAATGCGCGTGCCGTCCTCGACGGCGGCGTCCAGTGCCGAGGGGGGCTGCTCGCGCTGCACCAGCAGCGCGGCCATCACCAGCAGCGCGACCAGCATGGCGATACCGACGGCCAGCAGCACGTAGCGCCGTACGCGTCGGCTGCGGCGCGGTGGCAACGCAATGGGAGCCGGCGCGGCCAGCGTTCCCCCGGCGTCGGTCGCGGCGGCCGACGCCGGCATGGCCTGGCTGTCCTCGGCCTCTACGGGCGGGGGCGGCAACGGGGTCTCGACCACGCTCACCGGCACCAGCAGGCGATAGCCGGTCTTGGCGATGGTTTCGATGTAGGCGGTGCCGCTGTCGTCGTCGCTGGCAAAGGCCTTGCGCAGCTGCGTCACCGCCTGGGTGAGCACATCGTTGGTGGGCAGCGTATCGGGCCACACCTCGGCAAACAGTTCATCACGGGTGACCACCGCGCCCGGAGCGCGCATGAGCGCCTTGAGCACCCCCAGTGCCTTGGGAGTCAGGCGTCGTGGCCGACGTGCGCCTGCCACCATGACTTCCCGCGAAGAGAGAATGACGGTGCAGTCGCCGATCTTCATCACGTCGGCGGAAGGTGGCTCACTTTCGTTGTTGATCATTCCAGGCGACACAGGTGAATGCCGGCTCGACGGCAGCGTTGCATTCATCTCCACAGGAAAGATCGAACGAACCGCCAGATTCCGCACAAGGCATCAGCGCAAACAGCAAAAAAACCGAAGCGCGCGAATACTAGCCTATGCCGGTTAACCGCGCCTACGCGCGTGGCCGACAACAGGCTCTCTCTCGCCGACGAATTCCCATAAATTGATTCAGCATTCGCGCCTTCGGGCGCGATATTTTTAGGTGGGATTCAGTTTCGTGCATGCCTGAGCATGGTCAGTCCCACCAGCCGCGACACCACCAGCGCCACGTACATGACGCCTGAAAACTGCTCCAGCATGACCAGCGCGCGTGCCTGCGGGTGCACCGGCACGACGTCGCTCAACCCTACCCCGGACAGCAAGCTGAAGCTGAGATAAAGCAGCTCCATCCACGTGCGCAGTTCGCTCTCGCTGGTGGCGAGAAAACTCCCCGGAAACCACTGCTGGCACACCGCGAAGGCGAACGCGAACGCCCACGCCAGCAATGTGAATGTCGCACCGGCCGCGAACAGTTCGTCGCGGGTCACCTTGTGATCCTGCAGCATGTAGGCGGTCAGGCTGCCGGCGGTATAGAAGTACAGCAGACATTCGAGCAGCTGCGCTGTCGTAATCAGCCCGGGGCGCTCCAGCAGCGCGCCGGCGATGGAAAACACCACCGAGGGGATCGCCAGTACCAGCGCCAGCCACATGCCGAGCGGGCTGCGCCGCACCACCCACAGGGAAAGGCCGAGCACCGCAATGCCGAAGGCGCCGAACAGCGCGCGGCTGGCGCCGGCCTCGTCCATCGCCGGGTACAGCAGCACGCCGAGCAGCTGCACGCCCAGCAACCACGCCGAGGGGTGCCGGCGTGCCATCGCCAGCCATTTGGTCCTGCGCGCAATCGCCATCGTGTTTCCCGCCCCTGGCCGTCCGGCGCCGAGCTTAGCGCGGTTGCCGGGGCGAACGCATGAGGATGCCGGGGGGGCAGCTGCCCCCCCGGCCGCCGCGTCATTGCGGGCGGTAGACCTCGGCGCCCTGGTCGCGGAACTGCAGCGACTTCTCGGCCATGCCTGCGTCGAGCGCCGCCTGGGCGTCCAGCCCCTGCCCCGCCGCGTAGTCGCGTACGTCCTGGGTGATCTTCATCGAACAGAAGTGCGGGCCGCACATCGAGCAGAAATGGGCCAGCTTGTGCGCGTCCTTCGGCAGGGTTTCGTCATGGAATTCCTTGGCCTTCTCCGGATCCAGGCCCAGGTGGAACTGGTCTTCCCAGCGGAATTCGAAGCGCGCCTTGCTCAGCGCGTTGTCGCGCACCTGCGCACCCGGGTGGCCCTTGGCCAGGTCCGATGCATGCGCCGCGATCCGGTAGGCCATGATGCCGTCGCGCACATCCTGGCGGTTGGGCAGGCCCAGGTGCTCCTTGGGGGTGACGTAGCAGAGCATCGCAGTGCCGTACCAGCCGATCATCGCCGCACCGATCGCGCTGGTGATGTGGTCGTAACCGGGGGCGATGTCGGTGGTCAGCGGCCCCAGCGTGTAGAAAGGCGCCTCACCGCATTCGCGCAGCTGCTTGTCCATGTTCTCCTTGATCAGCTGCATCGGCACGTGGCCGGGGCCTTCGATCATGGTCTGCACGTCGTGTTTCCACGCGATCCTGGTCAACTCGCCCAGCGTCTCCAGCTCACCGAACTGTGCGGCATCGTTGGCATCGGCGATGCAGCCCGGGCGCAGTCCGTCGCCCAGCGAGAAGGTCACGTCGTAGGCCTTCATGATCTCGCAGATGTCGTCGAAATGCGTGTAGAGGAAGTTCTCCTTGTGATGGGCCAGACACCACTTGGCCATGATCGAGCCTCCCCGCGAGACAATGCCGGTGACGCGCCCGGCGGTCAGCGGCACGTAGCGCAGCAGGACGCCGGCATGGATGGTGAAATAGTCCACGCCCTGCTCTGCCTGCTCGATCAGCGTGTCACGGAAGATCTCCCAGGTGAGTTCCTCGGCGCGCCCGTCCACCTTCTCCAGCGCCTGGTAGATCGGCACGGTACCGATCGCCACGGGCGAGTTGCGGATGATCCACTCGCGCGTTTCATGGATGTGCTTGCCGGTAGACAGGTCCATCACGGTGTCACCGCCCCAGCGGATCGCCCACACCAGCTTCTCCACTTCCTCGGCGATGCCGGAGGACACCGCGCTGTTGCCGATGTTGGCGTTGATCTTGGTCAGGAAGTTGCGGCCGATGATCATCGGCTCGCTTTCCGGATGGTTGATGTTGTTGGGCAGCACGGCCCGGCCACGCGCGATCTCGTCGCGCACGAACTCGGGGGTGATGACAGCCGGGATGGACGCACCGAACGATTGGCCGGGGTGTTGCCGGCGCAGTGTCGCATCGGCGAGCGCCTCCAACCGCTGGTTCTCGCGGATCGCCACGAACTCCATCTCCGGGGTGACGATGCCGCGCCGCGCGTAGTGCATCTGGGTGACGTTGGCACCGGCCACTGCGCGACGCGGCAGCGCGCGCGCCGGGAATCGCACCGCGTCCAGGCGCGCATCGGTATCGCGCGACCGGCCGAATGCAGAACTCAGGGCGGGCAGCGTTTCGGTGTCGCCGCGCTCGGCTACCCAGGCGGCACGCAACGCCGGCAGGCCGGCCGACAGATCGATGCTGGCGGCCGGATCGGTGTAGGGGCCGGAGGTGTCGTAGACGGTGACCGGCGCGTTCTCCTCGCCGCCGAACAACGTCGGCGTGCGGGTCAGCACGATCTCGCGCATGGGAACCTGCAGGTCGCTGCGCGAGCCCTGCACGTGGATCTTGCGCGAACCGGGGATCGGTCGCGTAACCGAACCGGAAAGCTGCTGGGCCTGCTGCTGCAGGGTGGAAAGCGGTGCGTTCATCGGGCATCGTCCTGTTTGGACCCCGCGCGCGGACCGGCGGTCCGTGACGGGAAATCCGTGTTGAAAGGGACGAAACGGCGGCGCACGACGGGCGCACTGCGGGCGGTCTGCGGGCGTGGGGACCCTACGGCGCAATGCATCAGCGGATGCGAAGCTTCCCTACGCCGGTATCAACCGGATCAGGTTCGAAGGGACTGTCTCAACCTCGGCCACATGGCCTCGGTACCCCCGCTTCGAGGCGAATTAGACCACAAAGACCCGTGCATCGACACCGCCGTTGCCACCGCTGTGAACGGGTTCATTACGTCAGCGCGGTTAGTATCGCCCCGCGAGGATCTCCACCCCCGTGACGTGCTGCCTGGCGCCTGGCGCTGCGCCCACGCAGGGGACCATCGGGCTGAACCCGATGCCGTGGCATCCCGCCGACCGGCCTTCGTCCGGCTTCGCCCCAGTTGTCGCCGTCGTGCCGCTGGAGACTGCAAGCATCCGCTCGCGCCCTTTTCCTGGAGAAGCCCCTGCATGGTGTTTCGCATTTCCATCGCGCTGGTCGCGCTGCTCGTCCTGACTGCCGGCATCGCGCCCGGCCCGTTCAACGACGTGGTGCAGCTTGGCCTGTCCAACATCGTGCGCAGCACCGGCTGGCTGTACCTGCTGGTGGTGTTCATCACGCTATCGTTCCTGATGTATCTGGCGTTCGGCCGCTTCGGGTCGCTGCGCATCGGCGGCGAAGATGCCGAGCCGGACTTCTCCAATGCGAGCTGGATGTCGATGCTGTTCGCGGCCGGCATGGGCATCGGGCTGGTGTTCTGGGGCGCGGCCGAGCCGATCTCGCACTTCGTCAAGCCACCAGAGGGGCTGGCGCCGCAGAGCATGGAAGCGGCGCGTGCGTCGATGCGCTATGCCTTCTTCCATTGGGGTCTGCATCCGTGGGCGATCTACGCGTTGATCGGTCTGGCGATGGCCTGGTTCCAGTTCAACCGCAACGGGCGCGGCTTGATCAGCGACCTGCTGCAGCCGCTGATCGGCGCGCGCCACCGCGGCTGGATGGGCACCGTGGTGAATGTGGCCGCCGTGGTCGCGACCGCGATCGGCGTGGCCACCACGCTGGGCTTCGGCACCATCCAGATCGCCGCCGGGCTGGAGCGCGTGTTCGGCGTGCGCGCCTCGATTCCCGTGCAGCTGACCATCATCGCCGTCGCCTTCGTGATGTACATGGCCTCCACGACCAGCGGCGTGCATCGCGGCATCAAGTGGCTGTCCAACTTCAACCTCGCGCTCGCCGCACTGCTGCTGGCACTGGTGCTGGTGCTGGGCCCGACCGGTTTCATCTTCGATACCTTCACCACCACGATCGGCTCGTACCTGAACCAGCTGGTGACGATGAGCCTGCGCATGTCGCCGTTCTCGGGCAGCACCTGGGTGGCCGACTGGACGATCTTCTACTGGGCATGGTGGATCGCGTGGGCGCCGTTCGTGGGCTCGTTCATCGCCCGCGTATCGCGCGGGCGCAGCATCCGCGAGTTCGTGCTGGGCGTGGTGATCGCGCCGAGCGTGCTGGGCTTCCTGTGGTTCTCGGTGTTTGGCGGTACCGCGCTGTGGTCGCAGATCTTCGGTCACGTGGATCTGGCGCAGGCCCTGGGCAATGGCTATGAGACCGTGCTGTTCACGATGTTCGACAGCCTGCCGCTGCCCACGGTGCTGTCGGTGATCGCGCTAGTGCTGCTGATCATCTTCTTTGTGACCTCGGCCGATTCGGCGGTGCTGGTGCTGGCCAGCATGTCCACCGACGAGGCGGGCGACCCACCGCTGTCGCGCCGCATGATCTGGGGCGTGGCCATCGCACTGATTGCCGGGGCGCTGCTGCTGGCCGGCGGCCTGGAGGCGCTGCAGGGCATGATCACCATCGCCGCGTTGCCATTCGCGTTGTTGATGCTGCTGGTGATGTGGTCGCTCTACCGTGTGCTGGACATGGAGTACGCGTTGCAGCGCCGTCGTGCCCAACGGGCGCGACGGATGATGGACGCGTGGATCGAACGCGAGATCGCCGCACAGGAAGAAACCCGCGACGAAGCTGCCCGCGCGCCGTAGAGCCGGGTTCTACCCGGCTGCATCACCCGTAGAGCCGGGTTCTACCCGGCTGGAGCACGATGGCTGTATCAGCGCCGCGACCGGGAGCCGCCGACCAACAGTCGACGCCACCTGCGGGGACTCAGTACCCCGCCGCCTGCCCGTCCTTTCGGCTTTCCGACGCGCCGTAATACACGCCCGTTTCCGGGTCGCGCAGGATCGCCTGGTAGCCGCCGTAAGGGCCATCGGCGAACACCACACGGTGGCCCTTGCGCATCAGCGCGCGCACAGTCTCGTACGGGAAGCCCGTCTCCAGGTTGACCTCGCCGCCATCGCTCATCGCCGTGGCCTGGCCGGTCGGCTCGGTCGACCCGTCATGCTGGATGCGCGGCGCGTCGCCGGCTTCCTGCAGGTTCATGCCTAAATCAACCATGTTCATGACGATCTGTGCGTGGCCCTGCGGCTGCATCGCCCCGCCCATCACCCCGAAGCTCATCCACGGCTTGCCGTCCTTGGTGACGAACGCCGGAATGATGGTCTGGAAGGGGCGCTTGCCCGGCGCGTAGCCATTGGGGTGGTCCTTCTGCAGCACGAACATCTCGCCGCGGTCCTGCAGGATGAAGCCCAGTCCCGGCGGCGCCATGCCGCTGCCCATGCCACGGTAGTTGGACTGGATCAGCGACACCATCATGCCGTCGGCGTCGGCCACGGTCAGGTAGATCGTGTCGCCCTCCTCCAATTGCTTCGGCGTGCCCGGTTGCACTTCACGCGACGCTTTGTCCATCGAGATGAGCGTGCGCCGCCCGGCCGCGTAGCCCTTGGAGATCAGCCGGTCCACCGGCGCCGGATGGAACGCCGGATCGGTATAGAAGCGCGCGCGATCGGCGAACGCCAGCTTCTTGGCCTCCACGAACAGGTGCACATGCTCGGGCGAGCCGAAGGCGATCTTCGAGAAATCGTAGCCTTCCAGCACATTGAGAATCTGCAGCGCCGCAATGCCCTGGCTGTTGGGCGGCAGCTCCCATACGTCGTAGCCCCGGTAATTGCTGCTGACCGGCTCCACCCACTCGCCGTGATGGCTGGCCAGGTCGTCGTAGCTGAGGTACCCACCGTTGGCTTTGAAGTAGTCGCCGACAGTCCGCGCGATCTCGCCCTTGTAGAAGGCATCGCGACCGCCCTGCGCGATCTTCTCCAGCGTGTTGGCCAGGTTCGGGTTCCGCCACATCTGACCCTTGCGCGGCGCGTGGCCGTCGATGGTGAACTGCTCGCTGAAGCCCGGATACCTGGACAGGCGCGGCACCGAGCGGTCCCAGTAGTAGGCGATCACCTCGGCCACCGGGTGGCCCTCACGCGCGTAGCGGATGGCCGGCGCCAGGTTCTCGGCCATCGGCTTGCGCCCGAAGCGCGCGTGCAGCGCGAACCAGCCGTCCACCGCCCCCGGGACCGACACCGGCAGCGGCCCGGTCGCCGGAATCTCCTTCAGTCCCCGGCGCTGGAACTCGGCCAGGGTCAGCGACTTCGGCGACCGTCCCGAGCCGTTGTAGCCGTACAGCTTCTGCGTCTTCGGGTCCCAGACGATGGCGAACAGGTCGCCGCCGATGCCGTTGCCCGTGGGCTCCATGAGCCCCAGCGCGGCATTGGCGGCGATGGCGGCATCCACCGCCGAACCACCGGACTTCATCACATCCAGCGCCACCTGGGTGGCCAGTGGCTGCGAGGTGGCCGCCATCGCGTGCGGGGCGATCACTTCCGAGCGGGTGGCAAAGGGATGGCCGGTGACACGGTCGGCCGCCGGGGACAGCGCCGGCAGGGCGCACAGGAGGGCGGCAGTGAGCACGCCGCGGGCAAGGGCTGAAGGCACGGGAGTTCCTGGTGGGTGGCAGCGGCCTCGATACTCGCCGCAGATGCCCGGCGCGGACATCCGACAATGGTCATGCACGACAGTGGAAAGCGGGGCGAATCCGCGCAGATCCGCATCGCAAAATAGTGAATTCCGGTTCACCAGAACGCTTTCAACCGCAACCATCCTTGCGCGGCGGGGCTTTGCACTGGATACAGCCGAAACCGTTGGAAATGTTGCCGCAAAGGTTGACAGTGCCAAAACCGCTGTGGTTTTCTCGATCACATGTTGCAGCGCCACACGCCCATTCGCGAATCCATCCAGCACGCCGATCCCGGCGCGGCCTCGATCCGTTCGCTCCTTGTCCTCGTACTTATTACCCAGCCAACAGGTGCGGGACGGACCGGCGTGTAAGCAAGACTGCCAGGTATCCATCAAAAACCCGCACCCGCCCAGGTGCGGGTTTTTTCGTTTCAGAGCCCCTCGATTCCCTCCTCCTCCTCCTCCTCCCCCTTCCGAGCCGCCTTCCGCCATGACCCGCCATCCCGCCGCCGCCCGATCCACGCCCACCGCCTGCGCGGCGGGCACGTGTGGGCGGTGCGATGCGCGTGCCGCCGCTTCCCCTGACCGGCCGGCGTGTCCCTGAGACCGCCGGCCGTCTTTTTTCTTACCTCCAAGGAACCTCTCCCATGAGCACCAACGACCTGCCCCAGATCAAGATCGCTGTTGTCGGCTACGGCAGCCAGGGCCGCGCGCACGCGCTGAACCTGCGCGAATCCGGTTTCGATGTCGTCGTCGGGCTGCGTCCGGGTGGCCCGACCGAGGTCAAGGCACAGGCCGACGGCTTTACCGTGAAAGCGCCCGCCGATGCGGTGAAAGACGCCGACCTGGTGGCGGTGCTGACCCCGGACATGGTGCAGAAGAAGCTCTACGAGGACGTGCTCGCGCCGAACATGAAACAGGGCGCGGTGCTGTTGTTCGCGCACGGCCTGAACGTGCACTTCAACATGATCACCCCGCGCGACGATCTGGATGTGGTGCTGGTCGCACCGAAGGGTCCTGGTGCGCTGGTGCGCCGCGAGTATGAAATCGGCCGTGGTGTGCCGTGCATCTGGGCGGTGTACCAGGACCGCAGCGGCAAGGCCGCCGAGTACGCGCTCGCCTATGCGGCCGGTCTGGGCGGTGCACGTGCCAACCTGATCCAGACCACGTTCAAGGAAGAGACCGAGACCGACCTGTTCGGCGAGCAGGCCGTGCTGTGCGGCGGTGCCTCGGCGCTGGTGCAGGCCGGCTTCGAAACGCTGGTGGAAGCCGGCTACCAGCCGGAAATCGCCTACTACGAAGTGCTGCACGAACTGAAGCTGATCGTGGACCTGTTCTACGAAGGGGGCATCACCCGCATGCTGGAATTCATCTCCGAGACCGCGCAGTACGGCGACTACGTCAGCGGCCCGCGGGTGATCGATGCCGGCACCAAGGCGCGCATGAAGGACGTACTGACCGACATCCAGAACGGCACCTTCACCAAGAACTGGGTCGCCGAGTACGAAGCAGGCCTGCCGAACTACACCCGGTTCAAGCAGGCCGACCTGGAGCACCCGATTGAGAAGGTAGGCAAGGAACTGCGCGCCAAGATGGTCTGGCTGCAAAGTCAAGCCGCGTAACCGCGCGGCTCTCCCACCGCTTTCGCAAAGGTCACCGCATGAACACCTCCGCACACAGCACCGCGCCCCGCAACGGCGCACGCTGGTTGACGCAGGCCCTGGAAGCCGAGGGCGTGCACACGCTGTTCGGCTATCCGGGCGGCACCATCATGCCGTTCTACGACGCCCTGGTGGATTCCGGGCTGAAGCACATCCTGGTACGCCACGAGCAGGGCGCCGCCCTGGCGGCCAATGGCTACGCGCGCGCCAGCGGCCAGGTCGGCGTCTGCGTCGCCACGTCCGGCCCGGGCGCCTCCAATCTGGTTACCGGCATTGCCGATGCGATGCTGGACTCGGTACCAATGGTCTGCATCACCGGCCAGGTCGCCACGCCGCTGCTGGGCACCGACGCATTCCAGGAACTGGACGTGTTCGGACTGACCCTGCCGATCGTCAAGCACAGCTGGCTGGTGCGCCGGGTCGAGGACCTGCCGCAGGTCGTCCGCGACGCGTTCCGGATCGCCCGCGAGGGGCGCCCCGGCCCGGTTCTGATCGACCTGCCGAAGGATGTCCAGGTCGCCGATGCATCGCACCTGCCCGCCCACGTGCCGGCCACCGTGCCGGCGCTGCCGGCACCGCAGGACGATGTGATCGCACAGGCCATCGCCGCCATCGCCTCGGCCGAAAAGCCGGTGATCTATGCCGGCGGTGGCGTGGCGCTGGGCGATGCCGTCGAGGACTTCCGTGCCTTTGTCGACGCCACCGCGATTCCCACCGTGCTGACCCTGCGCGGCCTGGGTGCCCTGCCGCCACAGCATCCACATTACCTGGGCATGCTGGGCATGCACGGTACCCGCGCCGCCAACATGGCGGTACAGGAGAGCGACCTGCTGGTGGTGGTGGGCGCGCGCTTCGATGACCGCGCCACCGGCAAGTTGAACGAGTTCGCGCCGTTCGCGCGGGTCGTCCACATCGATGCCGACGCCTACGAGATCTCCAAGCTGCGCACCGCCGATGTCGCCGTGCCCGGCAACGTCGGCACTGCCATGCGCGCCCTGACCGCCGCCCTGACTGCACCCGTGCCGGCACAGGAGGCGTGGCGCCGGCGCTGTGCCGGCCATCGCGAACGCTTCGCGCCGCGCTATGACGCACCCGGCAGGCACATCTACGCACCGGCGCTGTTGAAGCGGTTGAGCGAGCTGGCCCCGGCGGACGCGATCATCGCCTGCGATGTCGGCCAGCACCAGATGTGGGTCGCCCAGCACTGCCGCTTCAATCACCCGCGCAACCATCTGACCAGCGGCGCGCTGGGCACGATGGGCTTCGGCCTGCCGGCCGCGATGGGCGCGCAGTTCGCCTGCCCCGACCGCACCGTCGTGCTGGTTTCAGGCGATGGCAGTTTCATGATGAACGTGCAGGAGCTGGCCACCATCGGGCGCTGCCGCCTGCCGGTGAAGATCGTGCTGCTGGACAACAGTTCGCTGGGCATGGTTCGCCAGTGGCAGGAACTGTTCTTCGCCGAGCGGTACAGCGAGATCGACCTGTCCGACAACCCCGATTTCGCGGCCCTGGCGCAGGTGTTCGGCATTCCGGCCACGCGCATCGATGCCCGCGATGACGTCGAGGGCGGCCTGGCCGCACTGCTGGCCCAGCCGGGCCCGGCGCTGCTGCACGTGGCCATCGACGCGCGCGCCAACGTATGGCCGCTGGTGCCGCCCAACAACGCCAACAGCACGATGCTGGAAAGCAACCCGGCCCACCAGACCCAGGAGACCCCCAATGCAATACCGGCTTGACCTGGTGCTGACGCCGGCCGAGGGCGCGCTGCTGCGCGTGATCGGCATGGCCGAACGGCGCGGCTTCGCGCCCCGCGCGATCGCCGGTGCGCCCAATGCCGCCGACGATGGCCGCTGGCATCTGCAGCTGGTGGTGGACAGCACCCGACCGCCGGAAACACTGCGTCGCCAGATCGAGAAGATCTACGACTGCGTGTCGGTGCGCATCAGCGCGCTGGACCCGACGCCGGGAGTATCCGCATGACTGCCCGCACCGCCATGCCGGTGCCGGTACGGAGGCGTCTTCTCGCAGGGTGCCTGCAGAGCCGCGCCGCCACGCCGGCAGCCCGCCACGCCCCGGCGGCAGGCGCTGCACGCCGGGCGATGCGTTCCCCCTGCGGGCGCCCGCCTGTCATGGGGCGCAGCCGGAGCCGGCATGCCCGCTAGCCGCGCCCCGCAGGAACCGGATGTAGGCGATGTAAGCGTCGCCGACGTGCTGGCCGCGCAGGCGCGGCTGCGCCGCTTCCTGCCGCCCACCCCGCTGCATTACGCCGAGCGCTTCGGCACCTGGCTGAAGCTGGAAAACCTGCAGCGCACCGGGTCCTACAAAGTGCGCGGCGCGTTGAATGCTCTGCTGGCCGGACGCGAGCGTGGCGACGAGCGCCCGGTGATCTGCGCGTCGGCCGGCAACCACGCCCAGGGCGTGGCGTGGTCCGCCTACCGCCTGAACATCCCGGCCATCACCGTGATGCCGCACGGTGCACCGGCCACCAAGATCGCCGGCGTCGCCCACTGGGGCGCCACCGTGCGCCAGCACGGCAGCAGCTACGACGAGGCCTACGCCTTTGCCCGCGCACTGGCCGACCAGCATGGCTACCGGTTCCTGTCCGCGTTCGACGATCCGGACGTGATCGCCGGCCAGGGCACGTTGGGCATCGAACTGGCCCCGCATGCACCGGATGTGGTGATCGTGCCGATCGGCGGCGGCGGCCTGGCCTCCGGCGTGGCGCTGGCGCTGAAGTCGCAGGGCGTGCGCATCGTCGGCGCGCAGGTGGAAGGCGTCGATTCGATGGCGCGTGCCATCCGCGGCGACGTCCGCGAGATCACCCCGGTCGCCACGCTCGCCGACGGCGTCAAGGTCAAGATTCCCGGCCTGCTGACCCGGCGCCTGTGCGCTGCACTGCTCGACGATGTGGTGATCGTGCGCGAAGCCGAGTTGCGCGAAACCCTGGTGCGGCTGGCGCTGGAGGAACACGTGATCGCCGAAGGCGCCGGTGCGCTGGCCCTGGCGGCAGGCCGGCGCGTAGCCGGCAAGCGCAAGTGCGCGGTGGTCTCCGGCGGCAACATCGATGCGCTGGTCCTGGCCCAGCTGCTCGCCGACATCCGCCCGCGCCCGCCGCGCAAACCCCGCCGCCGCGCCAGCGAGCGCACGCGTCCACCGCTGCCGACCGTGCTCGCACCGTCCCCGACATCCCCCGCTTCCCCTTCCTTTGCCACCCCATCCGACCTTGTTGTCGAGGAGACCTCCTGGTGACCACGCCCGACTCCCCCCGCATCCGAATTTTCGACACCACCCTGCGTGACGGCGAGCAGTCGCCGGGCTGCAGCATGAGCCCGCAGCAGAAGCTGGTGATGGCCCGCGCACTCGACGAGCTGGGCGTGGACATCATCGAGACCGGCTTCCCGGCCAGCTCGCAGTCCGACCGTGAGGCGATGGCGATGATCGCCCGCGAAGTCCGCCGCCCGACCCTGGCGGTGCTGTCGCGCTGCCTGGCCGCCGATATCGAAACCTCCGCCAAGGCGCTGGACGCGGCCGCCAACGCGCGCCTGCACGTGTTCCTGTCGACCAGCCCGCTGCACCGCGAGCACAAGCTGCGGATGAGCCGCGAGCAGGTGCTGGAATCGGTCCACAGGCATGTCAGCCTGGCCCGCAGCTACGTGGATGATGTGGAGTTCTCCGCCGAGGACGCCACGCGCACCGAGGAAGACTTCCTGATCGAGGTGACGCGCGTGGCCGTAGCGGCTGGTGCGACCACCATCAACCTGCCCGACACCGTGGGCTTCACCACGCCCGAAGAAATCCGCGGCATGTTCCAGCGGGTCATCGCCGGTGTTCCCGACAGCGACCGCATCGTCTTCAGTACGCACTGCCACAACGACCTGGGCCTGGCCGTGGCCAACTCGCTGGCCGCCATCGAGGGCGGCGCGCGCCAGGTGGAGTGCACCATCAACGGCATCGGCGAACGCGCCGGCAACTGCTCGCTGGAGGAACTGGCGATGGTGCTGAAGGTACGCAACGCGTTCTACGAGGAAGACACCCGCATCAACACACCGCGCATCGTGGCCACCTCGCAGCTGCTGCAGCGCCTGGTCGGCATGCCGGTCCAGCGCAACAAGGCCATCGTGGGTGCCAATGCGTTCGCGCATGAGTCGGGCATCCACCAGCACGGCATGCTGCGCCATCGCGGCACCTACGAAATCATGCGTCCTGAAGACGTGGGCTGGGAGAACTCGCAGATGGTGCTGGGCCGCCACAGCGGTCGTGCCGCCGTCGAGGCCCGCCTGCGTGCGCTGGGCTTCTGGCTGGAGGAGGAAGAACTGAAGCTGGTTTTCGAGCAGTTCAAGGCGCTGTGCGAGCAGCAGCGCGTGGTCACCGACGCCGACCTGCAGGTGCTGATGCAGGGCAGCTCCACCCAGAACGGCTACCGCCTGGCCTCGATGACCATCAGCGACGTCGGCAGCCGCGCCAACGCACTGGTCGAACTGTCCGACCCGGACGGCAACCGTGTGGCCGAGACCGCGCAGGGCGATGGTCCGGTCGACGCGCTGTTCGGCGCGCTGTCCTCGGCCACCGGCGTGCAGCTGATGCTGGACAGCTACCACGTCCACAGCGTGGGCATCGGCGCCGATGCCCGCGGCGAAGCCAACCTGAGCGTGCGCCACGACGGCGTGGAGTACGAAGGCACCGGCACCAGCCGCGACATCATCGAGGCGTCCGCACTGGCCTGGCTGGATGTGGCCAACCGCCTGCTGCGCCAGCGCAATGCCGTCACCGAACATCCCGCGGCCAGCGCCGCCGCCTGAAGGAGTTGCCATGAGTGCCTTCGACAGCTACGACATCCCCGCCGCCGGCCAGTGCTGGAACGCCCACGACTACGCCATCGACGCCGGCTTCGTACCGCTTCTCGGCGGCGCGGTGGCGCGGCTGCTTGATCCGCAACGCGGTGAGCGCATCCTCGATCTGGGCTGCGGCGACGGGGTGTTGAGCTTCGACCTGGCCCTGAGCGGTGCGCATGTCACCGGCGTGGATGCCGCGCCGGAGCTGGTCGGCGCCGCGCGCGCGCGCGGCGTCGCCGCGCAGATCATGGATGCCCATGCCCTGACCTTCGACCGCCAGTTCGATGCGGTGTTCAGCAATGCCGCCCTGCACTGGATGCGCGAGCCGGACCGCGTCATCGAGGGCGTGCGCCGCGCGCTGGCACCCGGCGGCCGCTTCGTCGCCGAGATGGGCGGACACGGCAATGTGGCCGCCATCACCAGCGCCCTGCAGGCCGCGCTGGCCAGCAACGGCCACGTCGTACCGGCGTTCCCCTGGCATTTCCCGACCGCCGATGCATACGCGGACCGCCTGCGCGCGCACGGCTTCCGCGTGCGCTACATCGAGTGCCTGCCACGCCCGACCGTCCTGCCGACCGGCATGCAGGGCTGGCTGCGCACCTTCGCCTCCCCCTTCCTGGTCGGGTTGGCAGCCGACCAGCGACAGCGCGTGCTCGACGATGCCGTGGCGCTGCTGGCGCCCACCCGGCGCGATGCGCGCGGCCAGTGGAGCGCAGACTATGTGCGCCTGCGCTTCGACGCGCGCCTGCCGATCCGATGAATTTCCGTATCACGAACCACAGCAAGGCCATTCCATGACCCCAGCTCCCCGCACCCTGTACGACAAACTGTGGGACGCCCACGTCGTCGTACCCGAATCGGACAGCGCGCCTGCCGTGCTGTACATCGACCTGCACCTGATCCACGAAGTCACCTCGCCACAGGCGTTCACCGAACTGCGCGAGCGCGGCCTGTCGCCGCGCCGGCCGGACCGGACCAAGGCGACGATGGACCACTCCACCCCGACCCTGCCGGCCAGCCCGGATGGCAGGCTGCCCTACGCCAGCGCCGCCTCCGAAGCCCAGGTGGCGATGCTGGCGCGCAACTGCGGCGAGCACGGCATCGAACTGTTCGACATGCAGTCGGCCAACCGCGGCATCGTGCACGTGATCGCTCCGGAACAGGGGTTCACCCAGCCGGGCATGACCATCGTCTGCGGCGACAGCCACACCTCCACGCACGGTGCATTCGGCGCCCTGGCCTTCGGCATCGGCACCAGCGAAGTCGGCCATGTGCTGGCCACCCAGTGCCTGCTGCAGCGCAAGGCGAAGACAATGGCGATCACCGTCGATGGCATCCTGCCGCAGGGCGTGGGCGCCAAGGACGTGGTGCTGCACATCATCGGCGTGATCGGGGTCAACGGAGGCACCGGCCATGTACTGGAATTCCGTGGCAGCGCCATCGAGGCAATGGACATGGAACAGCGCATGACGTTGTGCAACATGTCCATCGAGGCCGGCGCCCGCGCCGGCATGGTCGCGCCCGACCAGGTCACGTTCGACTGGGTCGCCAACACCCCGCGCGGCCCCAAGGGGGCGGCGTTCGATGCCGCCGTGGCCGCCTGGACGCAGCTGCGCAGCGATCCGGGCGCGCGCTTCGACGCGGAGGTGCATATCGATGCCGGCGACATCCGTCCGACCCTGACCTGGGGCACTCACCCTGGCACGGCCATCGCGGTGGACCGGCCCATCCCGGCCGCCAACGACGCCGCCGACCAGAAGGGACTGGACTACATGCAGTTCCAGGCAGGCCAGACGCTGGCCGGCACGCCGGTGGACGTGGTGTTCGTCGGCTCGTGCACCAACGGACGGCTGAGCGACATGCGCGAGGTGGCGCACGTGCTGCGTGGCCGCCGTGTCGCGGCAGGCGTACGCATGCTGGTGGTGCCCGGTTCGGAGATCGTCAAGCGCCAGGCCGAGGCAGAAGGCATCCACGAGGTTGTGCGCGGCGCGGGTGCCGAGTGGCGCGAGCCGGGCTGCTCGATGTGCATCGCCATGAACGGCGATCTCGTCGCCCCCGGCCAGCTGGCGGTGAGCACCAGCAACCGCAACTTCGAAGGCCGCCAGGGCCCGGGCTCGCGCACGCTGCTGGCCTCGCCGATGACCGCGGCCTGGGCTGCGGTGAACGGACGGGTGTCCGACCCGCGTGACCTGTATGCCGCCCAGGAGGTGGCCTGATGAGCGGCTTCCGTACCCTGACCTCGACCAGCGTGGTGCTGCGCGAAACCAACATCGACACCGACCAGATCATCCCGGCGCGGTTCCTGTCCACCACCGAACGCGCCGGCCTGGGCAAGCATGCCTTCAACGACTGGCGCTGGCGGGCCGATGGCACACCCAATCCGGACTTTGCATTCAATCAGGCGCACAACGCCGGGCGCAGCATCCTGCTGGCCGGCCGCAACTTCGGCTGCGGTTCCTCGCGCGAGCATGCGCCGTGGGCGCTGACCGACCTGGGCCTGCGCGCCATCGTCAGCAGCGAGATCGCCGACATCTTCCGCGGCAATGCGCTGAAGAACGGGCTGCTGCCGATCGTGCTGGACGAGGCCGACGTGCAGACGCTGATGCAGCGTCCTGACGACACCCTGACCATCGACATCGCCGCGCGCGCGCTGCGCACGCCCGATGGTCGCGTCTACCCCTTCCCGCTGGACGGCTTCTCGCAGACCTGCCTGCTGGAAGGCGTGGACCAGTTGGGGTATCTGTTGGGCCGTACCTCTGAAATCGAACGTTACGAGAGTGAACATGCACGCTGAGATTGTCGTACTGCCGGGTGACGGCATTGGTCCGGAAGTCGCCGCTGCCGCCCTGGCGGTGCTGGACGCGGTAGCCGAACGCTTTGGCCACACCTTCCGTTTCACCGAACACGACATCGGCGGCATCGCCATCGACCGTCATGGCGAGCCGTTGCCGGCCGTCACGCTGGAGGCCTGCCGCACCGCCCACGCGATTCTGCTTGGCGCCGTGGGCGGCCCGAAGTGGTCCGACCCGAATGCCACGGTACGCCCGGAGCAGGGCCTGCTGGCGATCCGCAAGGCGCTGGGGCTGTACGCCAACCTGCGCCCGGTGCGCCCCCATCCGGCCGCGCTCGGTGCTTCGCCGATCAAGGCCGAGCTGCTCGAGGGGGTGGACGTCGTGGTGGTGCGCGAGCTGACCGGGGGCATCTACTTCGGCGAGAAGACCCGCACTGCCGACAGCGCCAGCGACCTGTGCAGCTACAGCGTGGGCGAGATCGAGCGCGTGCTGCGCACCGCCTTCCGGCTGGCGCGGACCCGTCGCGGCAAGGTCACCTCGGTGGACAAGGCCAACGTGCTGGAAACCTCACGTCTGTGGCGCGATGTAGCCGCGCGGATCGGGCGCGAGGAATTCCCGGACGTGGCGCTGGAACACCAGCTGGTCGATTCGATGGCCATGCACCTGCTGGCCAAGCCGCGCGAGTACGACGTGATCGTGACCGAGAACATGTTCGGCGACATCCTCACCGACGAAGCCTCGATGCTGGCCGGTTCACTCGGCCTGTTGCCGTCGGCGTCACTGGGTGAACCCGGCGCGGTAGGCATCTACGAGCCCATCCACGGCTCGGCCCCGGACATCGCCGGCAAGGGCATCGCCAATCCTTACGCCACGATCTTCAGCGCGGCGATGCTGCTGCGCCATTCACTGGGGCTGGAAGCGGAAGCAGCGGCCGTGGAAGCGGCCGTGCATGCGGCGCTGGATGTCGGCGTGTTCACCGCCGACCTGGCGGCCGGGGGCGCGGCGGTGAGCACCCCCCAGGCCACCGAGGCGGTGCTGGCGCACCTGCGCACCTGATTCCGTCCCCCTTCCTTGCCAGAGCCGTGTCTGGCAAGGTGCCGGTCCGGAGAGCAGCCGACCCACGGTCGGCTCTATTGATGCCGGTGAAGGCGTTCTGAGGCTCCCACCGGTTCGGTTGCGCGCCGCCGCCTGTTACTCCCCGGTGCTCTTCGCCTCATCCGGCTTCACCCGGAACCACGCGGCATACAGCGCCGGCAGGAACACCAGGGTCAGCACGGTGCCGACGATCAGGCCGCCCATGATCGAGATTGCCATCGAGCCGTAGAACGCGCTGCGCGACAGCGGAATCATCGCCAGCACCGCGGCCAGCGCGGTCAGGACGATCGGGCGGAAGCGGCGCACGGTGGCGTCGATGATGGCGTGCCAGCGATCGTGGCCGGCGTCGATGTCCTGCTGGATCTGGTCGATCAGGATCACCGAGTTGCGCATGATCATGCCGGCCAGGGCGATGGTGCCGAGCAGAGCGACAAAGCCGAACGGCGCACGGAACAGCAGCAGGAACAAGGTAGCGCCGATGATGCCCAGCGGCGCGGTGACCAGCACCATCGCCGCACGCGAGAAGCTGCGCAGCTGCAGCATCAGCAATGTGGCCACCACGATCAGGAACAGCGGCATGCCGGCCTTGATCGAGTCCTGCCCACGTGCCGAGTCCTCCACGGTGCCGCCGGTTTCCAGCAGATAGCCGCTGGGCAGATCCGCACGGATGCCGTCCAGCGTCGGCAGGATCTGCTGCACCACGTCCAGTGCCTGCATGCCATCGCCGATGTCGGCGCGCACGGTCACCGTCGGCAGACGGTTGCGGTGCCAGATGATGCCGTCCTCGAAGGCGTACTCCAGGCGGGCCACCTGCGACAGCGTCACCGGCGTGCCGCTGCTGGTCGGAATGGCCAGGCTGGCCAGCAGGTCCAGCTGGGCGCGTTCATTGTCCGGCCCGCGCAGCAGCATCTCGATCTGGCGATTGCCTTCGCGATACGTGCTCACCCGCATGCCCGACAACGAGCTGCTCAGGAACTGGCCCACCTGGGCGCTGCTCACGCCCAGCGCGCGTGCGCGGTCCTGGTCGATCACCAGCCGCACCACCTTGCTCGGTTCGCTCCAGTCCAGATTGACATTGATCACGTGCGGGTTTTCGCGGACCTTGGCTTCGACCTGCCGTGCGATCGCCTGCACCTGTGCGATGTGCTCGCCCGAGACGCGCATCTGCACCGGGTAGCCGACCGGGGGGCCGTTCTCCAGGCGGGTCACGCGCATCTGCACGTCCGGGAACTGCTTGATCACGTCCTTGATCAACCAGTCACGGGTCGCCTCACGGGCCTTGGCATCGGCAGTGAGCACCACGAACTGCGAGAAGTTGGTGGCCGGCAACTGCTGATCCAGCGGCAGGTAGAAGCGCGGCGAACCGGTACCGACATAGGCGACGTAGTTGGTGATGCCATCGCGGCCCTTCAGCAGTTTCTCCAGCTTGGTCGCCTGTGCCTGGGTGGCGGCCAGCGACGCGCCTTCGGCCAGTTCGATGTCCACCATCAGTTCGGGCCGGGTCGAATCCGGGAAGAACTGCTGCGGCACGAAGCGGAACAGCATCAGCGAGGACACGAACAGCGCGATGGTCGCCGCAATCACCCACCAGCGATGACGCAGGCAGGCATCCAGGAAGCGGCGGAAGCGCGTGTAGAACGGGCGCTGGTACGGGTCGTGGTCGTGCGCGTGCTCTTTCGGCGCGATCCAGCGCGCGAAGGCAGGGTGGCGGTCCGCCCACTGCACGCGCCGCGCGCGCCAGCGTCCGGCCAGGCTGGTCGGCTTGGGCGGCTGCGGGTTGAACAGGTCCGGCAGCATCTTGTCGCCGAGATAGGGAATGAACAGCACCGCGGCGATCCACGACACCACCAGCGCGATGGTCACCACCTGGAACAGCGAGCGGGTGTACTCGCCGGTACTGGAGGCGGCCGTGGCAATCGGCAGGAAGCCGGCGGCGGTGATCAGCGTACCGGTCAGCATCGGGAAGGCGGTCGATTCCCAGGCGAAACTGGCCGCGCGCAGGCGGTCGTAGCCCTGCTCCATCTTGGTGGCCATCATCTCCACCGCGATGATCGCATCGTCCACCAGCAGGCCCAGCGCCAGCACCAGCGCGCCGAGCGAGATCTTGTGCAGGCCGATGCCGAAGTAATGCATGACGAAGAATGTCATCGCCAGCACCAGCGGGATGGTCACGCCGACCACCAGGCCGGTGCGCAGGCCCAGCGAGAAGAAGCTCACCAGCAGCACGATGACCACCGCTTCGGTGAGCACCTGCACGAACTCGCCGACCGATTCCTCCACCGCGTGCGGCTGGTCGGAGACCTTGCGCAGCTGCATGCCGGCCGGCAGCGTCTTCTGCAGGCGCTCGAACTCGGCATCGAGCGTACCGCCGAGCTTGAGGATGTCGCCGCCGTCCTTCATCGCCACCGCCAGGCCGATCGCATCCTCGCCCATGAAGCGCATTTTGGGCGACGCCGGGTCGGCGAAGCCGCGCTTGACCTCGGCGATGTCGCCCAGGTGCAGCGTGCGTTCGCCGGCCTGGATCGGGAACTGGCGGATGTCCTCGATGCTGTTGAACTGCCCGGTCACGCGCAGCTGCACGCGGTCGGTCGGGGTTTCGAAGAAGCTGGTCCCGGTCACCGCGTTCTGGTCGGCGAGCGCCTGCTGCACCTGCTGCAGCGACACGCCCAGCGTGGCCAGCTTGGTGTTGGACAGTTCGATCCAGACCTTCTCGTCCTGCAGGCCGACCAGATCGACCTTGCCCACGTCCGGTACCCGCTGCAGTTCCAGCTGGATGCGGTCGGCGTAATCGCGCATCACCGCATAGTCGAAGCCTTCGCCCGTCAGCGCGTAGATGTTGCCGAAGGTGTCGCCGAACTCATCGTTGTAGAACGGCCCGACGATCTCCTGCGGCAGCGTGGCGCGGACATCGCCCACGCGCTTGCGCACCTGGTACCACAGGTCCGGAATCTGCCTGGAGCGCAGGCTGTCGCGGGCCATGAAGATCACCTGCGATTCGCCCGGACGCGAGTACGACCGGATGAACTCGTACTCGCCGGTGTTCATCAGCGCCTTCTCGATCGGCTCGGTGACCTGGCGCGAGACCTGCTCGGCGGTGGCGCCGGGCCATAGCGTGCGCACCACCATTGCCTTGAAGGTGAACGGCGGGTCCTCGGACTGACCCAGATGCTTGTAGGACCAGGCACCGATGACGGCGAAGGCGAGCATGGCAAACAGCACCAGCGGGCGGTTGCCCAGCGCCCACTCGGAGAGATTGAAACGGCGCACGGGGTCAGTGCCCCTTGGCCGGGGCGGCCGGCGCGGCGGCCTTGGCCGGCGCCAGCACCGGTCGGTTCTGGCGATCCACCGCCGTCACCGCCTGGCCCTCGCGGAGCAGATGGCCGCCGGCGGCGACCACCCAGTCGTTCGGACCCACCCCCGACAGCACCGGCACCGACTCGGCACCGTAGGCGCCGACGGTCACCGGCACCGCCTTCAGCGTACCCTTGGCCGCATCCACCACCCACACGCTGCCCTTGCCGTCGGCACCGCGCTGCACGGCCGCCAGCGGCAACTGCAGGGCGCCGCTGCGACCGGCGCTGGCAAATACGCGCGCGCTCTGGCCCAGTTCCACTTCGCCCAGCGCTTCGGGCGCCAGGCTCACGCGGGTGGCATAGGTACGCGCCTGGGCATCGGCGGCCGGGGCGATTTCGCGAAGGGTGCCTGGCAGCAGTTGACCCGGGCGGTTCCACAGCTCGACCTGGACCGGCTGGCCGACCTTGTAGTCGCGGATGCTGCTTTCCGGCAGCGCGATCAGTACCTCACGGCCACCGTCAGCCGCCAGGGTGAACACAGTCTGCCCCGCGCTGACGACCTGCCCTGCCTCGGCCTGGCGGCTGGCGATCACGCCATCGGCCGGCGCGCGGAGCTGCGCGTAGCCGGCCTGATTGCGCGACACGGCGAGGTTGGCGCGGGCGGCGTTGGCCTGGCCCTGCGCGGCCTTGAAGGCGGCGGTCTGCGCATCCAATGCGGAGCGGCTGACCAGTTGCTGCTCGGCCAGCGCCGCATAGCGCTTCTGATCGTCGCGGGCGCGCACCAGATCGGCCTCGGCGGCCGCGAGCTGGGCCTGCGAAGCGGCTGCCTGGGACGCGTAGTCGGCCGCGTCCAGCTCGGCCAGCACCTCGCCCTTGCGCACGCGCTGGCCGGCATCGACATGGCGCTTGATGAGATTGCCGCCGACCCGGAACGACAGCGGGCTTTCCTCGCGCGCACGCACCTCGCCCGGATAGGCCGCCACCCCCTGGCCATCGACCGTGCCCGGATGCACCACCAGCACCGGGATCGGTGCCACCGGCTCGGCATCCTGTTTGCCACACGCCGCCAGCATCACCGCCAGCAGCCCACCGCCCATCCATCGCAAGTTGTTCATGAGGTCCTGGACCTTGAATACCGGGGAAGCCGCACGGAAGAGACACTCTATTCCATGACGGCCAATAGTGAACCAGCCGGTATAGTATAAATATCGAACCGATTGGTCTAGTATTGTTTGCATGATCGATCCGACGTCCTCCGCCCCCCCGCCCAAGCTCCCTGCCAAGGCCGCCGGACCCGGCCGCCCGAAGGATCTGGGCAAGCGTGCGGCCATCCTGGATGCGGCCAAGGCATTGTTCGTCGAGCAGGGCTACGGCGGCGTCAGCATGGACAGCATCGCCAGTCAGGCAGGCGTTTCGAAGCTGACCGTTTACAGTCATTTCGGCGATAAAGAAACGCTTTTCGCCGAAGCTGTGAAGTCCACCTGCAACGAGATGCTGCCCGATGCACTGTTTGTCACCGATGCCGATGGCGCGCTGCGCGAGCAGCTGGTGGGCATCGGACGGGCCTTCTTCACCATGATCACCTCGCCGGCTGCCGTGGCCGTGCAGCGGGTGATGATGGCGCCGGACACCGACGACCGGATCCGCGAGATGTTCTGGCTGGCCGGCCCGCAGCGCACCAGCGACGCGCTGGCCGAGTTCCTGCGCGCCCGCACCGAACGGGGCGAACTGGAGATCACCGACTTCCAGACGGCGGCGCTGCAGTTCTTCACCCTCATCAAAGGCGAGCTGCATACGCATATGATGTGCGGGCTGCGGCCGGCCCCAGCCGAGTGCGACGCCGACGCCCATGTGGACGCCAGTGTCGCCTTTTTCCTGAGGGCGTACGCCACCCGCCACGGGCGGTGACAACAACATGAATGGACCGGAGGTCGCGGTGACTTCCGGCACTGCGACCCCGGCGCGACGGCAGCGATGCTCTCAGCGCGCCGCCGGCTCCCGGCACCGGTAAAATGGCCGGCCCACTGCGCTGGATTAGAACCTCATGATGATCGATTACGCCCACGCCCGCGAACTGATGGTTGAACAACAGATCCGTCCCTGGGACGTACTGGACATTCGCGTGCTCGATGTACTGGCACGTCTGCCGCGGGAGGCGTTTGTCGCTGAATCGCACAAAGCCCTGGCCTATGCCGACATCGAGCTGCCGCTGGGTTTCGGGCAGAAGATGATGAAGCCGGTCATCGAAGGCCGTACCCTGCAGGCCCTGGATCTGCAGCCGGGCGATGAAGTGCTGGAAATCGGCACCGGCAGCGGCTACCTGAGCGCCTGCATGGGTGAACTGGCCCGCGAAGTGCTGAGCCTGGAAATCGAACCGGACCTGGCCGCCACCGCCCGTGCACGCCTGGATGCCGCCGGTCTGGGCAACAACGTCCGTATTGAAACCGCCGATGCCCTGGCGTGGGAGACCGAGCGCCGTTTCGACGCGATCTGCATCACCGCCGCGGTGGAGACCGTTCCGGCGCGCTTCACCCAGTGGCTGCGCCCCGGTGGCCGCCTGTTCGTGATCCGCGGCCATTCGCCGGTCATGGAAGCGGTGCTGGTCAAGTCCGATGGCAGCATTGATTCGCTGTTCGAAACCGATATCGACTACCTGCGCGGTGCCGCCCCGGCGCCCCAGTTCCAACTCTGAGTCCAAGGAAGCCGCAATGATCCGCCGATCCCTCGCTATTGCGCTGGCCGCCGCCCTGCTGCCGATGACCGCCTCTGCCGCCGACCTGCTGCAGGTCTACGAAATGGCGCGCAACGGCGATCCGCAGCTCTCCGCGGCTGAATCGACCCGTCTGTACGACAAGGAAGGCGCCGTGCAGGCGCGCGCGGCACTGCTGCCGCAGATCAATGGCGAGGCCGCGCTCAACCGCACCCGCACCGACGACCAGGGCTTCAATACCGGCAGCACCACCAGCAAGCGCCGCACTTACACCGTCACGGGCAGCCAGACGCTGTTCAACTGGTCGCAGTTCGCCAACCTGCGGTCGCAGCGCGAACTGAGCAAGGCGGCGGATTTCACCCTGGATTCGGCCAACGACGACCTGATCGTGCGCACCTCGGCGGCGTACTTCAACGTGCTGGTGGGCATCGAATCGCTGTCGGCTGCACAGACCAACGAAGCGGCCGCCAAGAAGCAGTTCGACTTCGCCGACAAGCGCCTGGAAGTGGGCCTGGCGCCCATCACCGACGTGCATGAAGCGCGCGCCCAGTACGACCAGGCCCGCGCCAACACGATCATCGCGCAGAACACCCTGGCCGACGCCTACCAGGCACTGACCGAACTGACCGGCCAGCCGGTCACCGACCTGCGCGCGCTGCCGGCCGACTTCCGTCCGGAACTGCCGGCCAAGTACGCCACCGTGGACCAGCTGGTGAGCGAAGCCGTCGCGCAGAACCCCGCGCTGAAGGCACAGGAGCTGAAGGTCAGCGCCGCCGAATCCGGCGTGTCGGCCGCACGCGGCGGTCACTACCCGACCCTGTCGCTGGGCGGCAACTACGGCAAGAGCGCCACCTGGGGCGATGCCGGCGTTGGCAGCGGCAGTTCCTATAACCCGGACCTGCGCACCAACAGCGTCGGCCTGACCCTGAGCGTGCCGATCTTCGCCGGCGGCGCCACCCAGTCCGGCGTGCGCCAGGCCCTGGCCCAGCGCGACATCGCCCAGGATGGCTACGAGCAGCAGAAGCGCGCCCTGGACCGCAACACCCGCAACGCGTACCAGACCCTGGTGGCCGGCATCAGCGAAGTGGAAGCACGCCGCCTGGCCGTGGTCTCGGCACAGAGCGCGTACGACGCCTCGCAGGTTGGCCTGGAAGTGGGTACGCGTACGGTGCTGGACGTGATCCAGAACCAGCGCATCCTGTTCTCGGCCCAGCTGGACTACGCCAACGCCCGCTACACCTTCCTGCAGAACCGCCTGCAGCTGGGCCAGGCGATCGGCACGCTGGACATCGCCGAACTGCAGGACATCAACCGCCTGCTGACGCTGAAGGCCGCCACGCCGAGCACCACCGTCAACTGATCGACGGCGGGCGCGGCTCCGGAATGGCCGCCCTGGCAATCCATCGCACGTCCCGAGCGCCGACGGTAACGTCGGCGCTTTTTCTTGGGAACACAGTGCCGACAGTCCGTGCTTCGGGCTGAAGCACGCCGGATCAACGCGCGAGCGGCAAACAACGGGCCGCTACATGTTAATCTTTCTCATTCGCACCAATTCCCCCATTCACCGTGCAATGAATCGTCCGTCGCTTCGTTTCTCTACGCTGGGCCTCGCCCTGACCCTGGCCAGCCTCCCGGCCCACGCCGCCCCCCCGTCCTCCGATGCGGTGCAGCTGGACACGGTGCAGGTGCTCGGCCGCGCCCAGACCCTTTACCGGGTGGATGACGCGGCGGTGGGGACGCGTACGGACACGCCGCTGGCACTGGTACCGCAGTCCATCCAGGTGGTACCGCGAGAGCTGATTGAAGACCAGGCCGCCCGCTATGTCACCGACCTGTATCGCAGCATCAGCGGCATCAGCTTCTTCAGCTATGCGGGCGTGACCATGCGCGGTTTCCGCCAGGAAAACGTGCTGTATGACGGTCTGCGCGGCGATCCTTATGCCGGCTTTTCGGTCCCGCAGCTGTTCAATATCGAGCGCGTGGAGGTCCTGAAGGGGCCGGCCGGCGCGCTCTACGGCGGCGGGGACGCCGGAGGCGTCATCAACTACGTGACACGCAAGCCGAAAGCCACGCCCGAGCGCCGCATCGAACTGCAGGCCGGCAACAACGATTTCAGCGCGGCATCGATCGACGCCACCGGGCCAATGAACGCTGCGGGCAGCGTGCGCTATCGCGCCGGGCTGTATAGCGACGCCGAACAGGGCGTGCGGTGGAATGCAGACAGCGAAAGCGTGATCGGTGACGCCTCGCTCGCCGTCGACGTGGGCGACACCGGCGAGCTGACCCTGCAGTTCACCGACATCACCCAGAACCTGGGCGGCAACCGCCTGCGCGGCGTGCCGGTGGACGATGCCGGGAATTTCCTCACCGACCGCCGCTGGAACCACAACGAGGCCAGCGACTTCCTCGACATGCGTGCCAGGGTGGCGCTGGCGCAGTACCGTTTCGCGCCGCGCGACAACCTGGACGTGGACGTCGCCGCACGCTGGTTCAGCAACAACGAACACCAGATGTACCACGAGCCGATGGGACTGATTGATCGTGACCGCGATGGTGTGGCCGCGTGGATGACGCGCCAGCTGCGCAACCAGATCCGCGACAACGAGGCGTTCACCGCCAACGCCAACGCGGTCTGGCGGATCAACACCGGCAGCATCGGACACACAATGCTGTTCGGTGCCGATGTGTATCAGCTCGACGCCGACTTCACCGCGCAGACCGCCAACAGCGCCGACCTTGCACGCGGTGCCGGGCCGGTACACGGCATCGATCTGTTCAATCCGGTCTATGGGGCCAGCACCTGGCATGACTACAACTTGGCCGCCCTGCCCTGGCGAAGCACATCGACCCGCAGTAAACGCTACGGCGCTTACCTGCAGGACGAACTGGCGCTCACCGCGCGCTGGCATGTGCTGGCCGGGTTGCGCTGGGATGGCTTCAAGGATGACGACCGCATTGGCGGCAGCCGTGTCGATGGCAACGACCTCAGCTGGCGGCTGGGCAGCACCGTTACCGTCCGCGAAGGTCTGAACTTCTACGCCAACGTGGCCAGCGGTTTCGTGCCCCAAAGCGCGGCCAACCAGAACCCCGCCGCGGGCGGCCCGTTCGACGCCGAGCGCAGCAGGCAGTGGGAGGTCGGCATGAAATCCCTGCTGGCCGATCGCGTGACCTTGAACATGGCCGCTTACCGCATCGACCGCAGCAACATCGTGCAGGCCACCGGTGACGTGGTGGACGGGGTGAACCAGCTGGCGGCACTTGGGCTGGTGCGCAGCACCGGCATGGAACTGGACCTGCTGGCCGACGTCACCGAGCGCTGGGTGGTGAATCTGACCTATGCGTACAACGACGCGCGTGTGAAGGACATGGGCCCGACTGGCATCACCAATGCCTCCGGCGACCGCTTCGCCAACGCACCGCAGAACAAGCTGGGCCTGTGGACCCGCTACGACCTGCCGGCGATCAACTCCGCCATCGGCTTTGGTGCCGATCATGTGGGCGAGCGCGTCAGCCTGGATGGACAGGCGGTAAAGGCCTATACCGTGTTCGATATGAGCTGGAAGACCACGTGGAAGCAGTGGCAGTACCAGGCGAACGTCAAGAACCTCTTCGACAGGGTCTATGCCGCCAGCGGGTTCACCGAGCGCACCGGCCACTTCCCGGGTGAGCCTCGCCGCGTGTACGTGCAAGCCGCCTACGCCTTCTGAGACTGCCCATGCCTCCGCCTGCGCCAGCGCATCCCGATCGCCCTGCGCGCAGTGGCAGCGGGCGCCGACTGTGGTTCGACCTGCACAGCTGGCTCGGCCTGAAGCTCTGCCTGTTCATGGGATTTGTCTGCCTCACCGGCACGCTGGCGGTATTCTCGCAGGAGATCGACTGGCTGCTGCACGCGCCCATCCGCGTGGCCGACAGCGGTGAGCAAGCTGGATGGGGGCCCATCATCCATGCCGCACAGACGGCACACCCGGACTGGGAACTGGAAAGCATCTCCGCCGGCCACACGCGCCTGTTCGCTGCGCGGGCGCAGATGCGCCTCCCCGATGGCAGGCGACGCTTTGTCTGGATCAACCCCTACACCGCGCAGGTAACCGGCGACACGGGCTGGCTCAATACACAACGGCTGCTGCGCAACACCCATCGCCACCTGATGCTGCCGGTGGCGTGGGGCGTGCCACTGGTGGCGGCGCTGTCCATCCCGTTGCTGCTCTCGCTGCTGAGCAGCCTGTACATCTACAAGAAGTGGTGGCGCGGGTTCTTCAAACGGCCCGACGCCTCGCGACCGCGCCGCCTGTGGGGCGATGTCCATCGATTGGCCGGGGTCTGGTCACTCTGGTTTCTGCTGCTGATCGGTCTGACCGGAGCGTGGTATCTGATCGAGTCACTCGGCGGCGATGCGCCGGCCGCGCCGACCGTGCGACTGGCCAACGGCGTTGACCGCCTTGCCGCCGCCGACCCAACCGCCGTCGATGCCGCGGTGGAGACCGTCCACCAGCACTGGCCCCGCCTTGAGATCCTCGGCGCCATCCCCGCGCGCGATGGCGGGAGCATCCTGTTCCTGGGGGAGGCCGATGCCTGGCTGGTGCGCGAGCGGGCCAACAACATCGCCGTGGACCTGCACACCGGGCAAGTGATCGGCAGGCATGACGGCCGGGCGCTGGGGGTCCATCAGCGCATCGCCGAAATGGCGGATCCCCTGCACTTCGGCAGCTTCGGTGGCTGGCCCATCCGGCTGCTCTGGTTGCTGGCCGGCACGCTGCTGACAGGGCTGTGCTTCACCGGCGTGTATCTCTACGGACTTCGCACCGTGGATTCTCTGCGATCAGCTGCCAGAAGGCGGCCGACATGAGCCCGGAAAAACTGCCCGGCGCCTGGCGCGCGGCGTGGCGCGGCATGGGTTGCTGGCGCTGGCTGTGGCTGGCACTGCTGCTCGTGTGGGTATCGCTGGTGCCGCTCGAAGCCATGAAGTAGCGGCAATGACCGGCCTGGAACAGCCGCCGCAGCGCCGCGTTCACTCCAGCGGCGGCGGCAGTGCCGGCCCGATCAGGGCCACCGTGCGCTTCAACGCGCCGCGGCCGTTGCTGACCAGCGCACACCCGGCCCGCGCCATGTCCTCGCGCGCATCCGGATCGCGCAGCAGCGTCAGCAGCGCATCGCCGACGCCCTGCGCATCCTCGGCGATCACCACCGCCCCGGCTTCACGCATGCGCCGGGAAATCTCGGCGAAGTTGTGCAGGTGCGGGCCGGTCACCGTGGCCGTGCCCATCGCAGCGGGCTCGAGCAGGTTGTGCCCGCCGATCGCCTGCAGGCTGCCACCGACGAAGGCCACCTGGGCACACCCGTAGAACGACATCAGCTCGCCCAGGGTATCGATCACGAACACATCGGTGTCGGCCTGCGGCCACTGCTGCTGGCGCCGCGTGGCGACCTTCCAGCCCTGCTCGCGGGCCAGCGCCTCCACCCGTGGAAAACGCTCCGGATGCCGCGGCGCCCACAACAGCAGCAGGCCCGGCACCGCCTCGTGCAGGCGGCGATGCAGGTCGATGGTGGCCTGTTCTTCGCCCTCATGGGTGCTGGCGGCAATCCATACCGGGCGTTCTGCCGGCACCAGGTCGTGGAAACGCGCGATGAAATCCTGCACGTTCGGCGTGGCGATGTCGAATTTCAGGTTGCCCAGCGCCTGCACCTGCTCCGGCGTGGCCCCCAGCTGCAGGAAGCGCTCGGCGTCGTCGGCCGACTGCGCGGCCACGCAGGTCACGGTGCGCAGCGCGCGCCCGATCAACGGCCGCAGCAGGCGATAGCCGCGCAGCGAGCGCGCCGACAGGCGGGCATTGAGGATGTACACCGGAATGCGGCGGTCACGGCAGCCGAACAGCAGGTTCGGCCACAGCTCGGTTTCCAGGATCAGCGCCAGGCTGGGTTTGAAGTGGCCCAGAAAGCGCCCCACGCTGCCCGGCACGTCGTACGGCAGGTACACGTGGTCCACTGCATCACCCCACAGCGCGCGCACGCGCTCGGAGCCGGTCGGGGTGATGGTGGTGATGACCCAGCGGATGTCCGGGCGCTGCGCGCGCAGCGCATTGACCAGCGGCGCGGCGGCATTCACCTCGCCCACCGAGACCGCGTGCAGCCACACCCGCGGCTGGCCACTGGAGTGCGGGTAGGACGCGTAGCGCTCGTCCCAGCGCTGGAAATACTCACGCACCCGGAAGCCGCGCCACACCAGGTGGTACACAGTGATGGGCAGCAGCAGGTACAGCACGACCGAGTACAGGCCGCGCAGGATCCATTCGACAGGGCTTTTACGCATGCGCAGAGGATACGGGAGCCCCCCGCGAAAGACACGCGCAGCGGCCGCGTGGACGCACCCGCCAGGGCGTATCCATTAGAATCGGTGCATGTCCGATAACGCGTCCACCGCCACCCGCCCGTCCCTGCGCAATCCGCGCCACTGGCCGATGTTTGCCGTGATGCTGGGCGCCTTCGCCGTCGCGCGGCTGCCGTGGTGGCTGCAGCGCGCGTTGGGCCGCGGCGTCGGCACGGTGGCGTACCGGGTGGCTGGCAGCCGCCGCCGCGCGGCCGAGGTCAACCTGAAGCTGTGCTTCCCCGAAAAGGACGACGCCTGGCGCCAGCGCCTGCTGCGCGACAGCTTCGATGCGCTCGGCGTGGGCATCTTCGAGTTTGCCCGTGCCTGGTGGGGCAGCATCGACAGCATCCGGCCGCAGGTGCAGATCGAAGGCCTGGAGCACCTCCAGCGCATGCAGGCCGAGGGCCGTGGCGTGCTGCTGGTCTCGGGCCACTTCATGACCCTGGAGATGTGCGGGCGCCTGCTGTGCGACCACGTGGACCTGTCAGGCATGTACCGCAGGCACCGCAACCCGGTGTACGAATGGGCGGTGAAGTTCGGCCGCCTGCGCTACGCCAAGGCGATGTATGCCAACGAAGACATCCGCGCCACTGTGCGTCACCTGAAGAAGGGGGGCTTCCTGTGGTACGCGCCCGACCAGGACATGCGTGGCAAGGACACCGTGTTCGTGCCGTTCTTCGGCCACACCGCGTCCACCATCACCGCAACCCACCAGTTGGCGCGGATGACCGGCTGCGCGGTCATTCCGTATTTCCATCGCCGTGAAGGCGGAAAGTACTTCCTGAAGATCGGCGCACCGCTGGAGAACTTCCCCAGCGACGACGTGGAAGCCGATACCGCCCGCGTGAACCAGGCCATCGAGGCGATGGTGCGCGAGGCACCGGACCAGTACCTGTGGATCCACCGCCGCTTCAAGCGCCAGCCGGGCGGCCGCAGCGACTACTACCGGTAGAGCCGACCAACGGTCGTCTCTACCGTGATTCGGCGTCCGTCTCATCCCGCGCGAGCAGGCTTCCGGCGTACAGCGCCGCCAGCAGCAGCGTCAGGCCACCCCAGAAGGTGGAATAGAACGCCAGGTGGGTGTTGAACGGAAACACCGTGACCGCCAGCGCCAGCATGGCCGGGCGCGCGCGTTCGCGTGCGGCCTGCGGCGCGAAGCGCCAGGCACGCCAGGCCTGGGCGACCGCAGCGAGCCACAGCAGCAGTCCCAGCACGCCGGTTTCGGCGAGGATTTCCAGCACGATCTGGTGCGCGTGCAGCGCCGGGCCATCGCCCCACACTTCCGGTCGCTCCGGGGTGGGATTGCAGTCCGGATAGGCATCGCGGAACCCGCGCGCGCCCACGCCGTTGAAGGGATGCTGCTGGATCATGCAGCCGGCGGCGCTCCATATCTGTTCGCGGCCGGACAGCGCCTGGTTGATGCCGTCGCCCTCGCCTTCCCAGGCCATCGCCGTGCGCGCGACCCGCTCGCGCACCTGGGTCGATCCCAGGCCCAGCGCCACCGCCGCCACCAGCCCGACCGCCAGGCATGCCACCAGCGCGCGGGCGCCGAGCAGGCGCCAACCGGAGAACACCAGCACCAGGCCGTAGGTCACCCAGGCCGCGCGCGAACCGGCCAGTACCAGCACCGCGCCAACGGCAGCGGCGGCCAGCGCCCAGCCCCACACCCCCGCTCGCCGGGCGGCGGAGAACAGCAGGAAGGGGGACAGGCTGGCCAGTACCTGGCCGAATTTCAGGTTGCACGGACCCAGCACGCCACTGAGCCGGTCCGCCGCCGCCATTTCCTGCGGCGAGCACAGACCGTGCCCACTGACCGCCCACTTGAGCTGGTCCAGCGACCAGAACAGCGGACTGGTGCCGAGCGCGGCCTGCGCCAGCGCATCGACCGTCCACACCGCCGTGATGGTGGCGATGCCGCCCAGGGTCAGCGCACGGCGCTGCGGCGAGGCCACCGCGATCGCGACGAGCCACATGAACGGCAGATAGCGCAGCCCGGCTGCGGTTTTGCGCCAGGCCGTGCCCGGATCGATGGCATCGAATGCCGAAAAAGCCTGCGGCAGCCAGTACCCCAGGAACAGGATGCTGGTCAGCGCCCACGCCGGGCTGCTGAGCAGGCGCTGCTTGCCGGCCAGCCGCAGCTGCACCATGCGCACGGCTGCATACAGCGCGCCGAGCACCAGCACGCCTTCGGCGACGCCGGGCAGCGGCCACATCGCCACAAAGGCGATCACCCACCACGGCGCCCAACGGCCTGCGCGGGAGGCCGGCGAACCGGGCATCAGGGCCCGCTCAACCGGCGAGGGAGGCATAGAGCTGTAGCGTGTCACGCTGCATCGCCTGCAAGGTAAACGGAATGCGCGACGGCAGCGTGGGCGGTTGCGCCAACAGGTGGCGGGCCTGCGCCAGCAATGCGTCGCTGTCGTGCAAGGGTACCGCGCCGGACGGTTGCAGGTGCTGCAGCAGCTCGCCCACGCCGCCGTGGTTCCAGCCCAGTACAGGTCGGCCCACCGACAACGCCTCGACCACGGTGCGGCCGAACGCTTCGGGTTTGTCGGAGAGCTGCAGCACCAGGTCGCTGGCCGCATACGCCTGCGCGATCTTGGCGGTGGGCGCGGTGATCAGCACGGCGTCGGCCACGCCGAGGCTGCGCGCCTGCTGTTCCAGCTCGGCCACGTACGCCTCACGCCCCGGTTCGCGGGTGCCGGGCATCCACAGCCGGGCCGGTACGCCGCCGGCGTGCAGGCCCGCCAGCAGCTGCAGCGCATGGCGGTGCCCCTTGAGACGGGTACCACGCCCGGGCAGCAGCAGCAGCGGCGCCTCGCCCGCCAGGGCGGGATGTGCCTGCGCCACGGCCAGCCGCGCGCGGCGGTCCTGGCGCGGCACACGCGGGAACTGCGCCGGGTCCACGCCACGCGGGATCACCTGCAGGCGCTGCGGGTCCACGTCCGGGTAATGCTGGCGGACGAAGTCGCGGACGCACCGGGAAACGCAGATCACCCGTTCGCCGCTGGTCATCACCGCGCTGTAGCGGCCCGGTGAGTTGAGCCCATGCACCGTGGTGACCCAGTGCGGGCGGCGCGCGGCCGGCAGGTTGCGCACCGCATACAGGCCCAGCCAGGCAGGCAGGCGGGAGCGCGCGTGCACGATGTCCGCGCCGACCTCGTTGAACAGATTGCGCAGGGTCAGGACGTGTCGGAGGGTCAGCAGCGATTTGCGGCCGATGTCCAGCGTAAGGTGCTCGGCACCGCTGGCCAGCAGCGGCTCGACCAGACGCCCCCCCGCAGACACGACGATGGCCCGGTGGCCAGCGGCAACCAGGGCGGAGGCGATCTCAAGGGTGGAGCGTTCGACCCCGCCGGAGTGCAGCGCCGGCAGCAGCTGCACCACGGTCATGGGGCGCACGGATGCTGGCGCCGGTCAGTCGGCGAGCACGAACACCGAGCCGCAGTACGGGCACGCGGCCTCGCCCTTGGGCTCGTCTTCGATCGGCAGGTACACGCGCGGGTGCGAGTTCCACAGGGCCATTTCCGGCGTCGGGCAGCTCAGCGGCAGGTCGCTGCGGTGCACGGTGTAACGCTTCTCGGCGTTGGCGGGCGCGGTGGCGGTATGGCTCATGGCGTGGACACACAAAGGAATTGCGAGGCCCGCGATTCTAGCACCTGGAGCGCCGCGGGGCCGCTGCCGGTGACGCGGCGGTGATGTCGGCCCGACCCATCCGACCGACCTTTTTAAATCGATCCAAATCGACTGTCAACCAGGCACCGATTCCAGCCGAAATCCGGATTTAGATCGAACTAATTTCACTTGTCAGGGTGGGTCCGCCTGTTGCAGCATCGGACCGGTTCCGATCCACCACCCGATCGCATGGCCCGTCCCCCGCCGGACATGCATCGCCTCTTCGGCCGCCCCCGTGGCGGCCGGTGCGATGCTGTCTGCCGTGGTCGCCGATGCGGGCCCTGCCTGCCGCCTGCCCTTTCGGGAGACCCTTGCATGACCCTGTCCGCCCCCCGCCACGCCCTCCTCCCCCTGGCCCTCGCCGTGGCCTGCGCCGCTGCGGCGTTCCCCGCCGCCGGCCAGGGCCTGCAGACCTCGTTCGAAGCCGGGCAGCCGTCGCCGACGGCCACTGCCGCTGCGGGCACGCTGCGGGTTGTGGTGGGCAACGGACCACGCGCGCCGTACGCGGCCAAGGCCGGGGTGGGCTACAGCGGCCTGCGGGCGCTGCACTACACCAGTGCGGGCGGTACCGCACGCACGCGGCTGTTCGCCACCGACCTGACCATCGATGCCGATACCACGCTGTCGTGGCTGGTGCTGCCGGAAATCGTCGCCAAGGACACCGTCGCCTCCACGTATGTGTCGTTGGATCTGGTGCTGGACAATGGCCAACGCGTCTCGGCGAGCGTCGCACGCGACCAGCATGGCGTGGCGCTGGGCGCCCGCGCGCAGGGCGACTCGAAGACCCTGTATCCGCAGCAGTGGGCGCGCAAGGCGGTCCGGCTGGGCGATGTGGCCGGATTGCGCGGGCGCCGCGTGGTGGCGCTGGAGCTGGAGGTGGCCGCCGCGGACGGCGCGCCGGTGTCGGGCTGGATCGATGACATCGTGCTGGACGCGCAGCCGCGCACAGTGCCGCAGCGACCGTCGGACTGGGTGCTGACCACCCGCGGGACGCAGGCCAACGGCACGTTCTCGCGCGGCAACAATTTCCCGGCCACGGCGGTACCGCACGGCTTCAACTTCTGGACCCCGGTGACCGACGCCGGCGCGTTGAACTGGCTGTACCGCTGGAACGAGCAGAACGATGCGTCCAACCGCCCGCAGTTGCAGGCGCTGGCCCTGAGCCATCAGCCCAGCCCGTGGATGGGCGACCGCCAGACCTTCCAGGTGATGCCCTCCATCGCGCGTGGCGTGCCCGTCGCCGACCGCGCCAAACGGGCGCTGACCTTCTCCCACGACAACGAGCGCGCGCGGCCGTACCGGTACGACGTGCGTTTCGACAACGGCCTGTCCGCTGCGATCGCGCCGACCGACCATGCCGCGCTGTTCCGCTTCGAGTTCCCGGCCGAGGGCGATGCCAACCTGCTGTTCGACAATGTCGACGCGCGTGGCGGTCTGACGCTGGACGCCGCCAGCCAGACCCTGTCCGGCTACACCGACACGCGCAGCGGGCTGTCCAACGGTGCCACCCGCATGTACGTGGTGGCCCGCTTCGACCGCCCGTGGCGCAGCAGCGGCCGCATCGAGACCGGGCGCCCCACCGGCTACATCAAGTTCGACGTCGACCACGACCGGCGCGTCACCATGCGCATCGCCACCTCGCTGATCTCGCTGGACCAGGCGCGCCACAATCTTGCGCTGGAGCTGGCCGCCGACGATGACCTGGAGCGGGTGGCCGCGCGCGCGCAGGACGCCTGGGACGCGCGCCTGGCACCCTTCGACATCGGCGATGCCAGCGACGACCAGAAGACCACGCTGTATTCCAGCCTCTATCGTCTGTATCTGTACCCCAACTCGGGGCATGAAAACGCCGGCACTGCCGCCGCGCCGGACTGGCGCTATGCCAGCCAGGCCAGCGCCGCCGACGACAACACCGACGGCAGCGCTGTGCGCAGCTTCGCGCCGGTGCGCGACGGCAAGGTGTACGTCAACAACGGCTTCTGGGACACCTTCCGCACCACCTGGCCGGCGTACGCGCTGTTCACCCCCGACGATGCCGGTGCGCTGGTGCAGGGCTTCCTGGAGCAGTACCGCGCCGGCGGCTGGGTCGCGCGCTGGTCTTCGCCCGGCTATGCCGACCTGATGGTGGGCACCAGTTCGGACGTGGCGTTTGCCGATGCGTGGCTGAAGGGCATCGGTGGCTTCGATCCCGAAGAGGCCTACGCGGCTGCGTTGAAGAACGCCACCGTGGTGCCACCGGACCGCCATGTCGGCCGCAAGGGCATGGACCGCTCCACGTTCCGCGGCTATGCCAGTGCCGACGTGCACGAGGGCATGTCGTGGACGATGGAAGGGGCGCTCAACGACTTCGGCATCGCCAACATGGCCGAGGCACTGTCCCGTCGCGCGGGCAGCGCTGCCGCGCGCGAACGCTACGCCACCGAAGCCGACTACTTCCGCCACCGGGCCGGCACCTACGCCACCCTGTTCGATCCGGCGGCGGGCTTCTTCCAGGGCCGCAGCGCCGACGGTGCGTGGCGCGTGGACGCCAAGGACTACGACCCGCGCGTGTGGGGCCACGACTACACCGAATCCAATGGCTGGACCTTCGCCTTCACCGCCGCGCACGACGGCGAGGGCCTGGCCGCGCTGTACGGCGGACGCGACGGGCTCGCCGCCAAACTGGATGCCTTCTTCGCCACCCCCGAAACCGCCGACCCGGCCTTCGCCGGCTCCTACGGCGGGACCATCCACGAAATGACCGAGGCGCGCGATGTGCGCATGGGCATGTACGCACACAGCAACCAGCCGGCGCACCACATTCCGTGGATGTACCTGTACGCCGGACAGCCGTGGAAAACCCAGAAGCACGTGCGCGAGATCCTGTCGCGGCTGTACGTGGGCAGCGAGATCGGCCAGGGCTACCCGGGCGACGAGGACAACGGTGAAACCTCGGCGTGGTACGTGCTGGCCTCGCTGGGTCTGTACCCGCTGCGCATGGGCGCGCCGGAGTACGTGATCGGTTCGCCCCTGTTCCGCCACGCCAAGGTGACGCTGCAGGGCGGCGCGGTGCTGACCGTGAACGCGCCGGAGAATTCGCGCGACAACGTGTACGTGCAGTCACTGAAGATCAACGGTCGGCCGTGGACGAAGACCTGGGTGCCGCACGAGGTGATCGCCAAGGGGGCCACCCTCGACTTCGTGATGGGCCCGGCGCCGTCGACATGGGGAACCGGCCCGGACGACGCGCCGCGCTCGCTCACCGCGCGTGGCCAGCGCCCTGCCCTGCTGCATGACCTGCTGGGCGCCGGCGCACAGGCGCAGACCGCCGATGGCGCGGCATTGCCGGCCCTGATCGATGACGATGCCGCCACCACCGTGCCGGTGGGCACCGGGACGATCGTGCTCACCGGGCTGGCCGATGGCGCTGCCACGATGTACACGCTGACCAGCGGCACCGGCCCGGTCCGCGGCGGCGCATGGACGCTGGAAGCGCGTCGCAGCGGCGGCCGCTGGACCACGCTGGACGAGCGACGCGGCGAAGCCTTCGACTGGGCGCAGCAGACCCGGCCGTTCGCCATCGGCAGACCCGGCCGCTACGCCGAGTACCGCCTGCGCATCGCCGCGCCGGGACGGATGCAGCTGGCCGAGGTCGAGCTTCTGGCACCGATGGGGGAGCACTGAGCATGGGCATGACCGGTTTTCTGAAGCACGCGGCCGGCACGACCCTGCTGCTGGGGGCGCTGGGGGCGTTCGATGCGGCCGCGTTCGACGCCACCGAGCACCGGGAGGGTGTGACCCTGACCTACAGCGATCCATCAGATGCGCTGGCCGCCCCGGTGCGGTCACGCATCATCGAGACGTTCTTCGCGGCCTACGTGCGCGAACGGGCCGACTTCCATCCCGGCGCACCGGCGCAGGTGCGCATCGTGATCGATCCGGGCTACGACGGCATCGCGTACGTTGGCGAGAAGGAAAAGGCGGCCACCATCACCATCAACCCGGCCTGGCTGGCCAAACACCCCGACGACATCGACCTGGTCACGCATGAGGCGATGCACATCGCGCAGGGCTATCCGGAGTACGCCAACGAACGCGTGCCGGGCTGGCTGGTGGAGGGCATCGCCGACTACGCGCGCGACCGCTATGGCAGCGACAATGCCGCCGCCGGCTGGGCGCTGCCGACGACGGTGAAGGATGGGCAGAACGTCGAGACCGGCTACCGGGTGACCGGCGCGTTTCTGAAGTGGGGCGAGGCGCGACACCCGGGCCTGGTGAAGGCCTTGGACGGCGCATTGCGCGACGGGCGGTATACACCGGCCCTGTGGGAGCAGCAGACCGGCCTGGCGTTGCCTGCGCTGTGGGCGCAGTACGCCCGGATCGACAGATGAGGCCGGGATGGCATCGCCCACCGCCGGTCGACGGGGCGCATCCGCGCGCCAGGGTATCGGTGGCAGTGCGGAGGGCCGCCGACCAACGGCCGGCCCTGCCTGGTCAGCGTGCGCCGACCAGGCCGGCGTACAGCGCGAACAGCTGTTTGAAGTACCGCTTGGTTTCTCGATGACGCATGACGCCGCTCCGCAGGCTGGCCAATGATGATCTGGTCGGGCCCAGGGTGGGGGCGGCCGCGTGGACCGTCCCCACGGCCGGGCCGCGTGGGGGTATTGGGCCCTTGGGAGGTTGCAGGCGGGTGACGCCTGTGCGGCGCGCGTATGGCAGAGGCACTGCGCGAAACCAGAACGCGCCCCGAAGGGCGCGCGCTGGCAACCGGTCGTGGGAAGAACGCCTTACGCGTTCTTCTCCGCCTCAAGCTGCTTGCGGATCTGCGCATCCACAGCCGCGATGGCGGTCATGTTGAGCACACGGCGCGAGGTCGCGCTGGTGGTCAGGATGTGCACCGGCTTGGCCACGCCCATCAGGATCGGGCCGATCGCCACGCCATCGGTGAACACGCGCACCAGGTTGTAGGCGATGTTGGCCGCCTCCAGGTTGGGCAGCACGAACAGGTTGGCACGGCCCTTCAGCGTGCTGTCCGGCAGCAGCTTGTGGCGCAGCGCCTCGTCCCACGCGGTATCGCCCTGCATTTCGCCATCCACGTTCAGGCGCGGATTGCGCTTGAGCAGCAGCGAACGCACGGTGCGCATCTTCAGCGCATCCCTGGAATCGTGGCTGCCGAAGTTGGAGTGCGACAGCAGCGCCACCTTCGGTTCGATCCCGAACAGCTTCATGCGGTAGGCCGCCTGCAGGGTCGCTTCGCAGATCTGCTCGGCGGTCGGATCCTCCTGCACGTGGGTGTCCACGAAGAAGAACACGCCCTGCTGGTTGATCACACCGGTCATGGCCGAGGTCGAGGTCACCTTCGACTCCAGCGGCAGCACGCTGCGCACATAGCCCAGCTTCTTGTGGAAGCGGCCGACCACGCCGGTCAGCATCGCGTCGGCTTCGCCGCGCGCGACCATCACCGCCGCGATCAGCGTCGGGCGCGACCGCATCAGGTTCTTGGCGGCCGCCACGGTCACACCGCGACGGCCGGTGAGGTTGTGGTAGTACTGCCAGTAATCGTTGAAGCGCGGGTCGTCGTTGATGTTGGTGATGTCAAAGTCGACACCAGCCTTCATGCGCAGGCCCATGCGCTCGATGCGCGATTCGATCACGTCGGGGCGGCCGATCAGGATCGGCTGCGCCAGGCCTTCGTCGACCACGTTCTGCACCGCACGCAGCACCACTTCCTCTTCGCCCTCGGCATACACCACGCGCTGCTTGTCCGAACGCGCGCGGTCGTACACCGGCTTCATCATCAGGCTGGTGCGGTAGACGAACTGGGCCAGCTTCTCGCGGTAGGCGCCCATGTCGGCCACCGGACGGGTCGCCACGCCCGAATCCATCGCGGCCTGTGCCACGGCGGCCGACAGCTCGACCAGCAGGCGGCGGTCGAACGGGCGCGGAATCAGGTAGTCGCGGCCGAAACTCGGGGTCTCATCGCCATAGGCCGACCCCAGGTCGCTGGCCTCGCGGCGTGCCATCGCGGCGATCGCGTGCACGCAGGCGATCTTCATGTCTTCGTTGATCGCGGTGGCGCCCACGTCCAGCGCCCCGCGGAACAGGTACGGGAAGCACAGCACGTTGTTGATCTGGTTCGGGTAGTCCGAACGACCGGTGCCGATGATCGCGTCCGGGCGTACCGAACGGGCCACTTCCGGCATGATTTCCGGGGTCGGGTTGGCCAGCGCGAAGATCACCGGGTCCTTGGCCATCGTCCTGACCATGTCCGCGGTCAGGATGCCCGGGGCCGAAAGGCCCAGGAAGATGTCCGCACCGTCGACGATCTCGGCCAGCGTGCGCTTGTCGGTATCGCGCGCGTAGCGCGCCTTCTCCGGGTCCAGGTCGCTGCGGCCGGTGTGGATCACGCCGTCGCGGTCGAAGGCGAGGATGTTCTCCTTCTTCAGACCCAGCGACACCAGCATGTTGACGCAGGAAATACCCGCCGCGCCCATGCCGGTGGTGGCCAGCTTCACGTCTTCGATCTTCTTGCCGGTGACGACCATCGCGTTGAGCACTGCGGCGCCGACGATGATCGCGGTGCCGTGCTGGTCGTCATGGAACACCGGGATGTTCATCCGCTCGCGCAGCTTGCGCTCGACGATGAAGCACTCCGGGGCCTTGATGTCTTCCAGGTTGATGCCCCCGAAGGTCGGCTCGAGCGAGGCAATGATGTCAACCAGCTTGTCCGGGTCGTTCTCATCGATCTCGATGTCGAACACATCGATGCCGGCGAACTTCTGGAAGAGCACGCCCTTGCCTTCCATCACCGGCTTGCCGGCCAGCGGGCCGATGTTGCCCAGGCCCAGCACGGCGGTGCCGTTGGAGATCACCGCGACCAGGTTGCCGCGGGCGGTGAGTTCGCTGGCCTGCTGCGGGTCGGCCATGATGGCCTCGCAGGCGTGTGCCACGCCCGGCGAGTACGCCAACGACAGATCACGCTGGGTCAGCATCGGCTTGGTCGCTGCGACGCGGATTTTGCCCGGCGGCGACATGCGGTGGTAATCGAGGGCAGCCTGTTTGAAATCTTCGTTGGACATCGCTTTCTGCAGATGAATGGGCGAGAGGAACAGGGGATCATACCCCCGTTGGCGTGGCCGGACCTGTCGCTACGCTGTCGCGGTCATGCTGCAACCGCACATAATCCAGCGCAGCGCGGCGGCCGTTCGCCGGCGTATGCAGGCCAGCCTGCCGCGCGCAGATGACAGCGCGCATCCGACGTTGGGAACAAAACATGGCCGTGCCGCCCCGGCAGGAACGACACGACCATGCACCACACAATCAGATCACCGGGCTCAGTGGGCCGCGGCCGGCAGCGGCGCCGGCAGGTCGTCCACGACCAGCGGCGGCAGCTCCGACTCGCGGCCATCGAGCACCATCGCCAGACGGTCGCGGTCCAGCGCGTTCTCCCAGCGCGAGACCACCACAGTGGCCACGGCATTGCCGATGAAGTTGGTCAGTGAGCGGCATTCGCTCATGAAACGGTCCACGCCGAGAATCAGCGCCATGCCGGCCACCGGCACCTCCGGCACCACGGCCAGGGTGGCGGCCAGGGTGATGAAGCCGGCGCCGGTGACGCCGGCAGCGCCCTTGGAGCTGAGCATCGCCACCAGCAGCAGGGCGATCTGGTGGCCCAGGGTCAGTTCGGTGTTGGTGGCCTGGGCAATGAACAGCGCGGCCAGGGTCATGTAGATGTTGGTGCCGTCCAGGTTGAACGAGTAGCCGGTCGGGACCACCAGGCCCACCACGGACTTGCTGCAGCCGGCCTTCTCCATCTTCTCCATCAGCGAGGGCAGTGCCGATTCCGACGAAGACGTGCCCAGCACCAGCAGCAGCTCGGCCTTCAGGTAGCGGGCCAGCTTGAACACCGAGAACCCGCACAGGCGGCAGACCACGCCCAGGATCACGGCCACGAACAGGAAGGCGGTCAGGTAGAACGAGCCCACCAGCCAGGCCAGGTTGACCAGCGACCCGACCCCGTACTTGCCGATGGTGAAGGCGATCGCGCCAAAGGCGCCGATCGGGGCGGCCTTCATCAGGATATGGACCAGGCGGAACACCGGGGCGGTCAGCGCCTCCAGGAAGGTCAGTACGGGGCGGCCCTTCTCGCCGGTCAGGGCCAGCGCGATGCCGAACAGTACGGCCACGAACAGTACCTGCAGGATGTTGCCCTCGACGAAGGCGCTGACCAGGGTGGACGGAATGATGTCCATCGCGAACCCGACCAGGGTCAGTTCGTGCGACTTCTCCACGTAGGTGTGGACCGCGGTCTGGTCCAGGTCGGCCGGGTTGATGTTCATGCCGGCACCGGGCTGCACCACGTGCGCCACCACCATGCCCACCACCAGCGCCAGGGTGGAGAAGAACAGGAAGTAGGCCATCGACTTGGCGAACACCCGGCCCACGGTACGCAGGTGGGTCATGCCGGCGATGCCGGTGACGATGGTCAGGAAGATCACCGGGGCGATGATCATCTTGACCAGCTTGATGAAGGCATCGCCGAGCGGCTTGAGCGATTCGGCAAACGCCGGCTCGTAGTGGCCGAGGATGGCACCCAGCACGATCGCCACCACCACCTGGAAGTACAGCTGGCGGTAGAACGGCAACGGCTTGGCCGCGAGCGGCGTGGAAGTGGGAACGTGCATGGGAAGCTCCGGCTGTATCACGAAGGAGGCCGGCCGCAGCGGGCGGCATCGGGCGTGGCCTTTTTACGCCGCCGTCCGCGCCACGCAGATAACCTATTGGTACTAGCCCCCCGGTTCAGCTCCCGCCGCTGCCTACACTGCACCGGCACCGCGCCCCCACGGCGACGGGTGGCCGTACCGGCCGGGGCCCTCCCCCACAGTTTTCCGGTCTGCGGCCGTTGTTGTTCTGCCCCATTCCTTTCAGATTGCCGATGCCCATGCGCCCGACCCCCCTGTTCCTCGCCCTGACCTGCCTGACCGCCGCGCCCGTGGCCGCCACTGCGGCGGACTGGGACAACTGGCCGACCAAAGTGGCCTTCAGCGACGGCACCGAACTGGCCGCCACCGCGAACATTGCCTACGACCTCAACGACTTCTCCAACGGCAGCGGCATCGAGGATGCCGATGCGGTGCGGCGCAAGGAGTTCGGCGCCACCCTGAAGAAGAAGGGCGTCTACGACGCGATGGTCTATTACGACTTCCAGGCCGATACCTGGCTGGACGTGTTCGTGCGCGTTGAGAGCAAGGCGTTCATCGGCCGCGACATCGGCCGTTTCCGCGTCGGCTACATGAAGACCCCGGTTGGCCTGGATGCGGGCACCTCCTCGCGCGCCGGCAGCTTCCTGGAGACCGCTCTGCCCGTGCAGGCGTTCTACGAAGGCCGCCGCACCGGTGCCGAATGGGTGCTGGAACGCCCGCAGTACCTGCTCCAGGCCGGCGCCTACGGCGGCAAGGACCTGCAGGGCGACAACCCCGGCACCACCCAGGCAGTGCGCGCGGTGTGGACCCCGTTCAAGGCGGCTGGCGACGTGGTCCACCTGGGCCTGGCGTATTCGCAGGAGAACCCGCGCGGCTACCGCGATGGCCGCGACGTGCACCATGCGGCCAGCGCACGCCTGCGCGCGCGCCCGGAAGCCGGCCTGACCGACATCCGCCTGGTCGACTCCGGCGCCCTGACCACCGCCGATCAGATCCGCCGCACCGGCCTGGAAGGCATCTGGATCCGGGGCCCGTTCTCGGTGCAGGGCGAAGCCCTGCAGACCACCGTTACCCGTGAGGGCAAGCCGGACTACACCGGCCACGGCCAGTATGCGATGGCCAGCTGGGTGCTCACCGGTGAATCCCGCCCGTACAGTGCCGGCGCCGTGGCCAACATCAAGCCGGCCCACAATTACGGCGCGGTCGAACTGGTGGCGCGCTACAGCCGCCTGGACCTGGACGACGCCGATGTCTTCGGTGGCCGCCAGCACGACTGGACGCTGGGCGCCAACTGGTACCTCACCAGCCACTTCAAGTTCCAGGCCAACTACGTGAAGGCCGACGCCAGCCGTCGCGGCGTGCGCACCCGGCCGGAGATCGTCGAGCTGCGCGCACAGATGCACTTCTGATCGACCTGCGCAGGGCGGACGTGCACGCCGCGCCCGCCCTGCGACCGTAGACTGCCGCCATGTACTGGCTCGGCCGCCACCGCACCCTGTTGCTGACCCTGCTGCTGATGATCGGCGGCACGTTGCTGTGCGCGGCCGCGGCCGGTCACTACGCCTGGCGGCGTGCGCTGAACGATGAAAGCGGCCAGGTGCAGCGCCAGCTCGCACTGTACGGCCAGGGCCTGCAGCAGCGCGTCGACCGTTTCGGCACCCTGCCGCAGGTGCTTGCGCTGGACCCGGACCTGCGCCGCGCACTGCTGCAACGCCCGGATGCCGCCGGCGCGCAGCGCCTCAACCTCAAGCTGCAGCAGGCCAACCAGGTCACCCGCGCTTCCACGCTGACCCTGGTCGGGCACGACGGCGTGGCCGTGGCCGCCAGCAACTGGGACCAGGCCAGCAGCAACGTGGGCGAGGACTACAGCTACCGCCCCTACTACCGCCAGGCACTGGCCACCGGCCACGGCCGTTTCTACGGCATCGGCATGACCACCGGCGTACCCGGCTACTACCTGTCGCAGGCAATCGAGGACAACGGTCGTCGCATCGGCGTGGTGGTGATCAAGATCGAACTGGCGGCGCTGGAGCAGGAATGGCTGTCCAGCCCCGACGTGGTGCTGGTCAGCGACGAACACGACGTGGTGTTCCTGGCCAACCGCGATGCGTGGCGCTATCGCCTGCTGCGCCCGCTGGGCGCGGCCGAGCGGCGCGAGATGCTCGACAGCCGCCAGTACGCCGACCGCTCGCTGCAGCCACTGCGCGCACGCACCGGCAGCGTGCTGGACGATGGCGGGCGGATGGTGCGCCTGCTCGACCCCGTGCTCCCCGGCGAGATGCTCTGGCAGACCCTGGCGCTGCCGGAAGAACAGTGGAACCTGCACCTGCTGCACGATGCCGGCGCGGCCACCAGCGCCGGGCGCAGTGCCGCCATCGGCGGTGGCGCGGCGTGGCTGGCACTGGGCTTCCTGGTGCTGTTCGTGCAGCAGCGGCGGCGCCTGGCCGCGCATCGCCAGCGCAGCCGGCGCGAGCTGGAGAGCGTGCTCAAGCAGCATGCACAGGAGCTGCGTACCGCGCAGGACGGGGTGCTGCAGGCCGCCCAGCAGGCCGACAGTGGTCTCAGCCGCAGCCTGGCGCACCTGCCGCAGGGCGTGGTGGTGATCGACAACGAACAGAAGCTGGTGGCATGGAATGCGCGCTATCTGGAGCTGTTCCGGTTTCCGTCCGGCCTGATCCAGGTGGGACGGCCGATCGAAGAGATTTTCCGCTTCAACGCACGCCGCGGCCTGCTCGGCCCGGGGCCGATCGAAGAAGCAATCGAGCGTCGCCTCAACCATCTGCGCAGCGGCCGCCCGCACATGCGCGAGAGCGAGAAGGACGACGGCACCGTGCTGGAGATCCGCGGCAATCCGCTGCCCGATGGTGGCTTCGTGACCAGCTATGCGGACATCACCAGCTACAAGAACACCGCGCGCGAGCTGCGCTCGCTCGCCGATGCGCTGGAGCATCGCGTGGCCGAGCGCACCCGCGATCTCGACGAGGCGCGGCGTGAGGCCGAGCGCGCCAACCGCTATAAATCGCGTTTTGTGGCCTCGGCCGTGCACGACCTGCTGCAGCCGCTCAACGCAGCGCGCATGTTCGTCTCGGTGCTGCGCGGCAAGCTGCAGGGCGATCCGCGCGCACTGAGCGAGCATGTCGATGCGGCACTGGCTGCGCAGGACGCCATCCTCAACAGCCTGCTGGACATTTCGCGGCTGGAATCGGGCACGCTGCAGACCCGCGTGCAGCCGTTCGCACTGTCGCCGCTGCTGGAAACGCTGGCCCGCGAGTTCGGTATCGCCGCCGACGCGCGCGGGCTGCAGCTGCGCTGGGTGGATACACGCGCGGTGGTGGTCAGCGATGAGGCGCTGCTGCGGCGCATCCTGCAGAACTTCCTGTCCAATGCGCTGCGCTATACCCCGCGCGGCCGCGTGCTGCTCGGGTGCCGCAGGGTGGGCGACCAGCTGCGCATCGAGGTGCACGACCAGGGCCCGGGCATTCCGGAGAGCCTGCAGGGCGAGATCTTCGAGGAATTCCGCCGGTTGGATGACGGCGTGGACCAGGAGCGCGGGGCGGGCCTGGGACTGGCCATCGTGGAGCGCATCGGGCGCCTGCTCGGCCATCGCATCGCGCTGCGCTCCACGCTGGGACGCGGCAGCGTGTTCAGTGTGGAGGTACCGCTTGGCGAGGCCAGCGACGTGGCACCGGCGATGTCCGCCGCAGCATCGCCAGCGTCGCCCGACCCCGGCGACGACAGCCCGCTGCGCGGTTGCCGGGTCTGGAGCATCGACGACGACCCGCGCGTCTGCACCGCCACCCGCACGCTGCTGGAGCGATGGGGCTGCCGCGTTGATCTCGCCGACGGCCCGCAGGCTGCGCTGGACGCAGCCACGCCCGACAGCGTGCCGCAATTGGTGCTGCTGGACGTACGCATGGGCGACTTCGCCGGCCCGGCACTGTACGAAGACCTTGCCGGGCGCTGGAAGAGCCGTCCCCCGGTGATCCTGGTAACCGCCGAGCGCGATGAGGCACTCAGGGCCAGCGCCGCTGACAAGGGCTGGGGGTTCCTCGCCAAGCCGGTCCGCCCGCCAGCGCTGCGCGCATTGATGACGCAGCTGCTGGTGCGCCACCGCGGATAGAACCATTGCTTTTGTAGAGCCGACGCCCAGTCGGCTATCGCGCGAAGCGCGGGGGTTTAAAGGTCGGAAGCCGCCCTGTCGTGCGCGACGCAGGGTTATCGGTGGCGGAGCGGAAAGCAGCCGGCCAGAGGCCGGCTCTACGGGTATCGGACGCCGGCTGCCGCGCGCAAAGCCGGATGTTCGGGTATCGGACGCCGCCTTTGTAGAGCCGACGTCCAGTCGGCTATCGCGCGAAGCGCGGGGGTTCAAGGGGTCGGAAGCCGGCCCATCGCGCGCGGTGCAGAGTTGTCGGTGGCGGAGCGGAAAGCAGCCGGCCAGAGGCCGGCTCTACGGGTATCGGAGGCCGGCTGCCGCGCGCAACACCGGATGTTCGGGTATGGGACGCCGCCTTTGTAGAGCCGACGTCCAGTCGGCTATCGCGCGCAGCGCGGGGGTTTAAAGGTCGGAAGCCGCCCTGTCGCGCGCGGCGCAGGGTTGTCGGTGGCGGAGCGGAAAGCAGCCGGCCAGAGGCCGGCTCTACGGGTATCGGACGCCGGCTGCCGCGCGCAACACCGGATGTTCGGGTATGGGACGCCGCCTTTGTAGAGCCGACGTCCAGTCGGCTATCGCGCGCAGCGCGGGGGTTTAAAGGTCGGAAGCCGCCCTGTCGCGCGCGGCGCAGGGTTGTCGGTGGCGGAGCGGAAAGCAGCCGGCCAGAGGCCGGCTCTACGGGGATCGGAGGCCGGCTGCCGCGCGCAACACCGGATGTTCGGGTATCGGACGCCGCCTTTGTAGAGCCGACGTCCAGTCGGCTATCGCGCGCAGCGCGGGGGTTTAAAGGTCGGAAGCCGCCCTGTCGCGCGCGGCGCAGGGTTATCGGTGGCGTAGCGGAAAGCAGCCGGCCAGAGGCCGGCTCTACGGGTATCGGACGCCGGCTGCCGCGCGCAACACCGGATGTTCGGGTATCGGACGCCGCCTTTGTAGAGCCGACGTCCAGTCGGCTATCGCGCGAAGCGCGGGGGTTTGAAGGTCGGAAGCCGCCCTGTCGCGCGCGGCGCAGGGTTGTCGGTGGCGTAGCGGAAAGCAGCCGGCCAGAGGCCGGCGCTACGGGTATCGGACGCCGGCTGCCGCGCGCAACACCGCATCTTCGGGTATCGGACGCCGCCTTTGTAGAGCCGACGTCCAGTCGGCTATCGCGCGCAGCGCGGGGGTTCAAGAGGTCGGAAGCCGGCTCATCGCGCGCGGCGCAGAGTTGTCGGTGGCGGAGCGGAAAGCAGCCGGCCAGAGGCCGGCGCTACAGGTCGGTGGCGCTGCCTTCCGGTTCCAGGGCTTTGACGAGCACGGCCGCCTGGGTGCGGCTGTGGCATTCGAGTTTCTTCAGGATCGCGGTGACGTGCACCTTGACGGTGTTCTCGGCCAGGCCGAGTTCGTAGGCGATCTGCTTGTTGAGCAGGCCGTCGGCCAGGCACAGCAGCACACGGAACTGCTGCGGCGTGAGCTGGGCCAGACGCGCGGCCAGCAGGGCATCGGATTCGGAACGTTCGGCGGCCATTGCCGGGAACCACACACCGCCCTCGAGCACGGCCGACACGGCCTGGCCGACGGTCTCGGCGGGCGCCGACTTGGGAATGAAACCGGCCGCGCCGAACTGCTGCGCACGGCGGATCACCCGCGGGTGGTCATTGGAGGAGACGATCACGACCGGGATGTCCGGGTGCGCACCGCGTACATGCAACAGCGAGGAAAACCCGCGTGCGCCGGGCATGGTGAGGTCCAGCAGCACCAGTTCGATCTCCGGGTGCTGGTCCAGCGCGGCTTCCAGCGTGGCGGCGCTGGCCACTTCGATCACCTGCGCCAGCGGCAGCGCCTGGCGCAGGGAATGAACGACCGCCGCGCGCAGCAGCGGGTGGTCGTCGGCGATCAGGACGGTCAATGCACTCATGCGGTCATTGTAGTGACGTTGGCGGTTCGCGGCGGTGGTCAGCGACGCATGCCGGCACTGCGGTGGCGCCCGGCGTTACCGGTCCTGCTGGAGCATGCTGCCACGCCAGGCGTCGAGGAACTGGCGGCGCTTGAGCCCGTCCAGGTACACCAGCAGCCCCGGCCCCAGCTGGATCGGCCGGTAGCTGCGCTCGGGCGAGCGCCCGCGCTGCTGCCCCTGCGCCGGCAGGATCGGCATCAACCGCGCCTCGCGCGACAGCACCTGCTGCCCACGCGGCGAGAGCAGGTAATCGAGGAAGCGGCGCGCCTCTTCGGCGTGGCGTGCGCTGCGCGGAATCACCGCCGTGCGCAGCACCACCAGCGTGTAGTCCTCCGGCTCGACAATGCCCAGCGGCGCGCCCGCATCGATGCGCGCCTGCGCATACGAGCCCAGCACGTTGTAGACGAGCGACAGTTCACCCCGGCTGACCTTGTCCAGCAGCACGCCGGTGCGCTCTTCCAGCTGCACCTGGTTGTCGCCCAGCGCGCCCAGCAGCGCGCCGGCCATGCTGCCGCGCTGCCCATCCTGGGTGGCAAGCAGGTAGCCCACGCTGCTGCGTTCCACGTCGTAAGTGCCGACCCGGCGCAACAGGGGCGCGTCCGGCGCGCGCAGCAGTTCCAGCAGCTGCCGGCGCGTGCGCGGAACCCGGGCCGCCGGCAGCGCGCGGGTGTTGTAGACGATCGCCACGGGCTCGTAGCTGATCCCGAAGGCCTCGTGCCGCCATTGCGCCCAGCCGGGCAGCGCATCGGTCTGCGGCGAGCGGTGCGCCAGCGCGTGGCCGTCATTGACCAGCTTGGTCTGCAGGTCCATGCCCGAACTGATCAGCATGTCCGGGGCGGCCGGCCCCGTGCGGTCGCGCAGGTAGCGCGCATACATGTCCTGGGTGATCACGTCTTCGTAGACGATCTCCGTGCCCGGGTGCAGCCGCTGGTAATCGGCGATCACGGTGGCGAACACTTCAATGTCGGTCGAGCCGTGGATGCGCAGGTGGGCCGTGGGCACGCCCTGCGCGGGGAAGCGCTGGACATCGCCCGGCGCGGCAACGGCAGGACCGCAGGCCAGGCAAAGCAGGAGCAGCAGGCAGCGCAGCGTCATGGGTGCATCCTCGGCAGGCGGATGGTGGCGATGAGGCCACCGCCGCCCACGCGGTTGGACAGATCGATGTGTCCGCCGTGGCTGTCCACCACGCGCTTGACGATGGCCAGCCCCAGGCCGGCGCCCCCTGCGGGCGCGCCCTCGCCGCGGGCGAAACGCTCGAACACACGCTCGGCATCGGCCGCGGCGATGCCCGGGCCGTGGTCGGCCACGGTCAGCACGCAGAACCCGGCGGCTTCGGTGAGCGCGATCTGCAGCGGGCCGTCGCCACCGTACTTGAGCGCGTTGTCGATCAGGTTCTTGATCGCTTCGCGCAGCAGCAGCGCGTCGCCGTTGACCCAGGCCGGCGCCGGGCTTGCCGCCAGCTGCACGCGCGGGGCGGGCAACGCCTGCGGCAGCGCCTCGTGCAGCGCCTGGTGCACGATCTCGGCCAGGTCCACCGCAGCGAAGCGTTGCAGATTGGCGCGGTGGATCACGCTGGCGTCGCTCAGCAGCTGGTTGAGCAGCCGGCTCATGTGGGTGGCATTGCGCTCGATCGCCTGCAGGCTGCGCCGCATGTCGTCCGGGTCTTCATCGTCCAGCGCCAGCTGCGCCTGGGCGCGGAGTGCGGCCAGCGGCGTGCGCATCTGGTGCGCAGCCTCGGCCATGAAGGCGCGCAGGGTCTCGTTGCTGCTCGACAGCCGCCCCATGAAGTGATTCAACGCCCCCACCATCCTGTCCATTTCGCGCGGGACCACCGCATCCAGCGGCCGCAGGTCGGACGGTTCGCGGCGGGCCAGTTCACGCTCCACCCGCACCAGCGGACGCAGTGCGCGGTGCACGCCGATGCCCACCAGTGCCAGCGACATCAGCGACAGCACCACGATCGCCACCAGCGCGCGGGTCACCATGTCCTGGGCCAGCACTTCACGGGCGCGGCGGGTCTGCCCGACCTGCACGCGCACCTCGCCCTGCGCCGACGGCGAGGACACCCGCCGCGACACCACCACAAAGCGCACCGTCTCGCCGCTGTAGGGTGCATCGAACAACTGTGGCCGGTCGCTGGGCGTGCGCGGCGGGGCCGGCAGATCGTCGTAGCCGGTAACGGTGCGATCATGGGCATCGGACACCCGATAGAACACGCGGTCCTCCGGTGCCATCGCCAGCAGGTCCAGCGCCGCGTACGGCAGATCGACCTGCCATTGCGCCTCCACCAGCGCCACCGAATCGATGATCGACAGCGCCGAGGACACCAGCAGGTGATCGTAGGAGCGGTTGGCCGCGCGCTGGCCGTAGTCACGCGCGCCGAACAGCAGCGCCACCGCGAACAGCGCCATCAGCCCGCCCAGATACAGCCACAGGGTGTACCGGATCGAGCGTGGCGTGGCGGCAGCCTCAGCGGCCATCGTCCGGCTCCGCAGTCCCGGGGCCCACCACTTCCAGCAGGTAGCCGCTGCCGCGCACGGTCACGATCCGCAGCGGCGCGCCGGCGAGCTTGCGGCGCAGGCGCCCCACATACAGCTCGATGGCGTTGGGGCCGGCGTCGTCATCGAAGCCGAACAGCCCGTTGCCGATCTCGTCCTTGCCCACCACCTGCCCCAGCCGCCCCATCAGGATCTCCAGCAGGCGGAACTCGCGGTTGGGCAGATCGATCGGCTGTCCGTCCAGGCTGACCCGGTGCGCGGCGTTGTCGAACTGGAAGCCACCGACCTGCACCACCTCGCTGGCCTGGCCGCGCGCGCGGCGCAGCAGCACACGGCAGCGGGCCTCCAACTCGCGGAAATCAAACGGCTTGCCCAGGTAGTCGTCGGCGCCTACGTCCAGCGCCTGCACCCGGTCTTCGATGCCGTCGCGCGCGGTGAGCATCAGCACCGGGGTGCTGTCACCGCGCTCGCGCATGCCCGCCAGCACCCGCAGACCGTCCAGCTTGGGCAGGCCGATATCCAGCACCACCAGATCGAAACGCTGGTAGCGCAGCACGCTGGCAGCAGCCAGCCCGTCGTTCTGCCAGTCCACGGCATGGCCGCTGCGGCGCATGCGACGGACGATCGCATCGGCCAGGTCCGGGTTGTCTTCCACCAGCAGGATGCGCATCGGTCGGGATCGGGAACGGTGCGCGAATGCTAGCGCGTACGGCCGCCGTCGTGCGATGCGCTGCGGTGCAGCAACCGCTGACAGGTGGATGACAGCTTCCCGGCACTAGGCTGCGCGCTCGCATCGCCCCGTGCCGATGTGCTTGCCGTCACCCCATCGACAACGTGTACCTGGGAGGGTCCGTGGAACTGAATTCGCTGCGCTGGCGCGCGCCTGTTGCCTGCACCCTGCTGTTGCTGGGCGCCCCCGGTTGGGCCGCCGACGGCAGTGACGACGACCGCCCCGTCACCGCCAGCGTCGGCGGCCGCCTGCACCTGGACTTAGCCGACTTCGACAACGACAGCCGCGGCACCCCGAACAAGGACGACACCGAAATCCGCCGCGCGTGGATGGACGTGTCCGGTCGCTTCTTCGCTGTGGACTACAAACTGGAAGCGGATTTCTCCGGTGACCGTGTCGAGGCCAAGGACGTCTATGTCAGCCGCGACTTCAGCGGCGGCAAGCTGACCGTCGGCCAGTTCAAGCAGTTCTTCTCGCTGGATGACCGCACCAGTTCCAATTACGGCTCCTTCCTGGAGCGCGGCAACGCCGGCACCACCTTGGCCCCGCTGTACCGGCTGGGTGCTTCCTGGCAGGCCGCCAAAGGCGATATGACCTGGGCCGCCAGCGCCTACAGCCTGGAGAGCATCGATACCTGGCAGGTCAAGGGCCGCGCCGCCGGCGGCCGGGTCACGTGGGCGCCCGGCGCCACCGCCGGCGACGTATTGCACCTGGGCCTGTCGCTGGCCCACGAGCGCTATGACAACCCCGGCGCGAACGGCGTGCCCGGGCTGAAGATCCGTCCGCGCCCGGCCGGCCACCTGTCCGACAACAGCCGGCTGACGCTGGTCGACTTCTCGGCCGGCCGAGATACCGACGTCAACAAGTGGTCGATGGAGTATGCGCAGGTGCGCGGGCCGCTGTCCTGGCAGGGCGAATTCAGCGGCGCCACCTTCGACGATGGCAGCCAGCGCGCCAAGGTGATGGCCGGCTATGGCCTGGTGAGCTGGTTCGTCACCGGCGAATCGCGGGCGTATGACCGCAAGACCGGTCGCTTCGCACGGGTCAAGGACCTGCGCCACAAGGCAGGTGCCTTCGAGCTGGCGCTGCGCTACGACCAGATGCGCGGCGACCAGCACCTGATCGGCCAGCCGGACCTGATCGATGCGCGTACCGACGCCTGGACGCTCGGCGGCAACTGGTACATGCGCCCGAACCTGCGCTTCATGCTCAACCTGATCGAAAGCCGCAACCGTGACCGCCTCGCCGACGCCACCGTGGACCGCACCCGCGCGGTGACCGGCCGCCTGCAGTTCGATTTCTAACCCCACCCCCACGTTGCAAGGAGTCCGCAGATGATGCTGAGCATCCTCGGCTTTGGCATGGTCATTACGTTCATGTATCTGATCATGAGCAAACGACTGTCGCCGCTGGTCGCCCTGATCACCATCCCGATCGTGTTCGCCATCATCGGCGGCTTCGGCGCGGGCATCGACGAGATGATGCTGGAAGGCATCAAGAAGATCGCGCCCACCGGCGTGATGTTGATGTTCGCCATCCTGTACTTCGGGGTGATGATCGATGCCGGGCTGTTCGACCCGCTGGTGCGGGTGATCCTGCGCATGGTCAAGGGCGATCCGATGAAGATCGTGCTGGGCACCGCCGCGCTGGCGATGCTGATCTCGCTGGATGGCGATGGCTCCACCACCTACATGATCACCGTCTCGGCAATGCTGCCGCTGTACCAGCGGCTGGGCATGAACGCGTTGAACATGACCTGCGTGACCATCCTCGCCGGTGGCGTGATGAACCTGACCCCGTGGGGCGGCCCTACCGCGCGTGCCGCCACCGCGCTGCACGTGGACCCGGCCGATGTGTTCGTGCCGCTGATCCCGGCGATGGTGCTGGCGTGCGCGTCGGTGCTGCTGCTGGCCTGGTACCTGGGCCTGAAGGAGCGCCGCCGGCTCGGCGTGGTCAGCCTGCCTACGGGCGGCTCGTGGATGGACGCCAGCGTTTCCGACGATGGCGCCCTGCCCACTCTGGACGACGCCGAAGACACCAAGCGCCCCAAACTGCTGTGGGTGAATCTGGGGCTGACCCTGGCGCTGATGACCGCGCTGGTGCTGGGCGTGCTGCCGATGCCGGTGCTGTTCATGGTCGGCTTCGCCATCGCGCTGGTGATCAACTATCCGAACCTGGCCGAGCAGCGCCGCCGCGTGGTCAACCATGCCGGCAACGTGCTGTCGGTGGTGTCGCTGATCTTCGCCGCCGGCATCTTCACCGGCATCCTCAACAACACCGGCATGGTCGAAGCGATGTCGCACAGCTTCCTGGCGGTCATCCCGGATGCCTGGGGTCCGTACCTGGCGGTGATCACCGCGCTGGCATCGATGCCGTTCACCTTCTTCATGTCCAACGACGCGTTCTATTTCGGCGTGCTGCCGATCCTTTCCGAGGCCGCCGGCAACTACGGCATCACCCCGGTGGAAATGGCGCGCGCCTCGCTCGCCGGCCAGCCGGTGCACCTGCTCAGTCCGCTGGTGCCGTCCACCTATCTGCTGGTGGGCCTGGCCAAGGTCGAGTTTGCCGACCACCAGAAGTTCACGCTCAAGTGGGCCGTGATGGTCTCGCTGGTGCTGATGGCCGGCAGCCTGCTGTGCGCCCTCTACCCCTTCGCCGCCTGACCCTCATCCAGGAGATTCGCCATGACCCTTCGCATCGCGTACGTGACCAGTGGCATGGGCAGCGTCGGCACCGCCATCTGCCAGAAGCTCGCCCGCAACGGCCACACCGTGGTGGCCGGCTGCGCCCCGAACTCGCCTCGCAAGTCGGCCTGGCTGCGCGAGCAGCGTGAGCTGGGCTTTGATTTCATCGCCTCCGAGGGCGACGCCACCGACTGGGCGTCGACCGTGGCCGCCTTCGCCAAGGTCAAAGCCGAAGTCGGCGAGATCGATGTGCTGGTCAACAACGCCGGCGGCAGCCGCGACGTCCTGTTCCGGCAGATGACCCAGGACGACTGGAACGCGGTGATGGGCTCCAACCTGCACGCGCTGTTCAACATCACCAAGCAGGTGATCGACGGCATGAGCACGCGGGGCTGGGGACGCATCGTCAACATCGGCTCGGTGAGTGCGCACAAGGGCCAGATCGGCCAGGTCAACTTCGCTACCGCCAAGGCCGCCATGCATGGCTTCAGCCGCGCGCTGGCCAACGAAGTGGCTACCCGCGGCGTCACCGTCAACACCATTTCGCCGGGCTACATCGCCAGCCAGGCCATCAGCAGCTTCCCGCCGGACGTGCTGGACCGGCTGGCGGCGTCCGTGCCGATCCGCCGCCTCGGCAAGCCGGAGGAAGTGGCCAGCCTGTGCGCGTGGCTGGCCTCGGATGACGCGGCGTATGTGACCGGCGCCGACTATGCCGTCAACGGCGGCCTGCACATGTTCTGAGTCCGCACGAACGTCACCGTGGGCGGCACGGTGACGTTGGTTGTCCCTGCGGCAGTGCATCACGCGGAATGATGCACACCGCTGACGATGACACGTGCGTTTCCCATCGGTGTTGATCGCACACACCTATCGGAATCTACGCCATCTTTTGAATATCCCCTGCGTATCGACGCTATTGCCTCTGTCGGCGGCGGCGGTACGTTCATAGACTCGTTGCACGGCCTTCAACGGCGTAACAACGAGTCACCGATGTCGCAATGGAACGCACCGTCCGCGCAGTGGACGTCCCTGCATCGTCTGATTGATCTGCACTGGGGCACCGCAGGCGCACCGCTCCCTCTGCTCGCACAACGCATCGATTTCCGCGATGCGCTCAATACCGATTTCTCCCTCACCGTGCACGGCCTTGTGCCTGGTCCCGAGAGCGACATCAGCGCACTGCCCGGTCGGGTGGTGGGTGTGGGCGTCACCACGGCGGGTGGCGGACGGCGTTGGCTCAACGGCATCATCCATGCCGTCCGCCGCACCGGCATGCACGCGGGCCACACCCGCATGGTGCTGCAGATCGGCTCGGCGCTGGCGCTGCTCCAGCAACGTCGCGCCTGCCGGATCTTCCAGGACCTGAGCGTACCGGAGATCGTGACCACGCTGCTGGATGAGCATCGACAGCGCAACGCCTGCCTGGCGACCGCCTTCGACTGCGTACAGCACCTGCTGCGGTCGCATCCGGTGCGTTCGTACTGCGTGCAGTTCAACGAGAGCGACCACGCCTTCATCGACCGGCTGCTGGCCGAGGAAGGCATCAGCTATCGCTTCCGGTTCGACATCGCAGACGGCCAGCCGCGCCACGTACTGTGCCTGACCGACACCCCCCTGTTCGACCCGGACCGCACCGTCGCCCTGCCCTACCGGGCCGGTCGCCACGATGACGACCGCGACACCCTGCAGCACTGGCAGGCCTGCCAGCGCCTGGCACCCGCCGCCGTGGCCCTGTCCAGCTACGACTATGCCCGCGCACAACCGCTGCACGGCAGTGACGACAACGCACAGCCGCTCCATGATCCGGCGCGCACCGCCACAGCTGGTCTGGAAGACCATCGTGCCGAGACGCTGTACTACGCCGGCAGCTCGCAGGAACTGGCGCGCTACAGCCAGTTGCGCATGCAGGCGCGCGAACTGCGCTCGCGCACCTGGCGTGGTGAAGGTGGACTGCGCGGCCTGGCCACCGGCGACGCAGTGGTCATCGAGGGCCATCCCGCGCATGCGACCCTGGACGTGAACGCGCGCAGCTTCCTGGTCAGCGGCGTGCACCTGCAGGCCTGCAACAACCTTCCCGCACGGCTGGAGGTTGATCCAGATGCATCGCCCGACGACCGTCTGCAGCCCGGCCAGTGCCGCACCCGCTTCCGGGCGCTGCCGCACGACCAGCCGCTGGTGCCCGAGTATGCCGACCGCCTTCACCGCCCGACGGCCAACGGGCCGCAGAGCGCCACCGTGGTGGGCCCGCCGGGCGAGACCATGCATACCGATCCGCTCGGCCGCATCCGCATCCGCTTCCATTGGCAGCGGGCCGAGGATCGCGCCGATGGCGATGACGCCGATCTGGCGCATGCCTCCACCTGGATACGGGTCGCCCTACCGAGCGCGGGCGACGGGTTCGGCCACCAGTTCCTGCCGCGCATCGGCCAGGAAGTGCTGGTGGACTTTCTCCACGGCGACATGGACCGCCCGGTGGTCGTCGGCGTGCTGCACAACGGCCGGCATGCGCCGCCGCGGTTCTCCGGTGCCGGCCAGCTGCCGGGCAACCGTGCGCTGTCGGGCATCCAGTCGCGCGAGCATGGCGGCAACGCCCATGCCGAGCTCGTGTTCGACGACAGCCCTGGTGAGGTCGGTGCGCATCTGCGCGCCAGCCCGCATGACAGCGCGCTGCACCTGGGCCAGCTCACCACACCGCGCCGGGACGGCCAGGCGCAGCCGCGCGGCAGCGGTGCCGAACTGCGCACGGATGCCGCGCTGGCCCTGCGTTCGGCACACGGCCTGCTGCTGAGCAGCCACGGCCGCACGCAGGCGCACGGCCATCAGCTGGACCAGCAGGAGCTGCTGGGGCTGCTGGACGAGTGCCGCCAGGTGTTCGCGCAGCTGGCCACCCTGGCCACTGAACAGCAGGCCGGCACCGCCAGCGCAACGCCGCAGCACGCCCTCGCAGAAGCGCTGAAGGCGTGGACCGGCGAGGGAGACGGCGGCCACGCCCCGGTTGTTGCCGTGTCCGCCGCTGCCGGGCTGGTCACCGCCACGCCGGCATCGCAGCTGCATGTCAGCCGTGGCCAGCACGATGTCGTGGCCGGTACCCATCTGCAGCAGACCAGTGGCGAACGCATGCACCTGCAGGCCGGCCAGGGCTTGTCCCTGTATGCCGGCGACGGTGGCATCAGCGCCGTCGCCAACGCCGGCCCGGTACAGCTGCAGTCACGCGGCGACCAGATCCAGGCGCACGCATTGCAGGGCATGCAGCTCAGCGCCGAGAACGGCGAGATCGTCATTGCCGCGCCGGTGATCCGGCTGGTCGCCGCCGACGGCAGCTTCCTGCGCATCGGCGGCGGCGTCACCGGCGGCAGCGATGGGGCCATCCGCCTCCACGGTGCCCGCCATGACTGGGACGGACCGCAGACCGAGCACTGGTCGCGCGCCCTGCCCCAGGCAACTCCGCCGGTCTGCCTGCCCTGCCTGGCCCAAGCCGCGCAGCTCGGCACCTACCGCGTCAACCTGACGGAGGCCGCATGAACCCGTTGCCCCCGGCCTGCCACGCGCTGGTCGTGAATCCCTCCCTGCATGCGTACGTTCTGATCGACGGCGCGGCGCAGCGCGACATCGCCCGGCGGCTGGCCCGGCACGCACCGCGGGCCATCGCCCTGTTCGCCGACCTGTCCACCGCCGCGCAGTCGATGGGCCCGTGGCTGTTGCCTGCCAACGACGCCGGCGCGCACGGGATCGACGGCAGTGCGCCGGGCGTGAACTGGCTGGTCAGCGAGGCTGCCGCAGACGCGATTGCCGAGCACCTGTGCTACTGGATGCGTGATGGGGATCGCAGTGGCCTGCATTACACGCGGCTGGGCGACGGACGCGTGCTGCGGGCGGCGATGGACGTGTGGACGCCCGACCAGCGCGCAGCGTTCTGCGCCCCGTGGCGCGGCTGGTGGCTGGCCGACCGCGACGGCCGTGCGATGGCGTTGGACCTGCCTGCCGCATCGCCGCCACGGGCACCCGCCGATGCCGGCCGCCCCGGCTGGAGCGTCACGCAGCATCACGCGATGCGGCAGCACGGCCTGGCCGACGCGCTGATCCAGCCGCTGAAAGGCGTGATCCGCCTCGCCCCAACCCTGCGCGGCCGGGAAGCCCGCCACGTGCTCGCCGCGCACACCCTGGCGCTGGCCGTCGCGCAGGGCTATACCGACGCAACCGACCAGAGCAGTTGGATCGCCTGGGCGCTACAGCGCGGCCATTGCTCCGGCGGGATCGCCGCACACCCGGTGCACGCGCAGGGACTGCGCGGAGCAGCGCTGTGGGAGGCGTTGACCGGCGACGCGGACGACGCTGGGCCTGCGTCGCCGGATGGCACTGAACGTGCTGCGGCAGCGACACCTGCCGAGGAGGCTCGCGATGACGCATGACGCCGGTCCGGATAGGCCGGGTGGAGCCGGGAACGGCAATCTGCGCGCGCTGCTGTGGTTCGTCGTCGACGGCGTGGTGACCGTGCTGTTCACTGCTGCGCTGTGGCAGGCAAGCTATGCGAAGGGGGACGACGGCATGGGACCATCCTGGTTCGTGGTGGTCATGCCCCCGATGCTGCTGCTCTTCGTCAATGGCTTCCGACGCGTCGTTTGCAACTACCATCGCATGACGTTCCAGGGCGTTCCCCTGGTCCAGTGCGTCGTTGCCCTCTGGGTCGCTGTGATGTTCTACCTGCTCGCCTGGAGTGTCGACTCGACGGGTTGGGGCGCCACGATCGTCCCCATTTTTGTCTATGTCGCTGCCTACCCGCTGGCGGTATGCACAGGCCTTCTCTATGCGTTGCTTGACGCACTGCTGCGGCGCGCCGTCAGGATGACACCCGTGATCGCTGTCGAGGCATCTGACGATCCACATGCCTCGGTAGCGCAGCGCGTATCGTCATCTATGACAGCCGGTCCATCCTTCCAGCGGTACTCGCTGACCCGACGCGCGAGACGTCGGGATTCGACCCAGCATATTCCCGCACAGCAGGAGACCGATCTGCACGCGCACGCGTCCGGGGAACCCGGTTCGTCGGCGGAGAAAACAACCAGTGCGAGCCAGTCAAACGGCCGTGGCGCATCCCTTCAAGGCTACCTCTGGACAGGTGTCGTACTGCTCCTTATCGCTGCAACTGCGATGTACGACCGTCCCAGTACCCTTGCTGTAGACGACAAGGTCGCATCAAGGCGGTTCAGCACCAGCCTGACATCGATGGACTACGAGCCCACGGACACCTTCGTGCAACCGGTGTATGTGGACGGGGGTGGGGGCGATAGCGCGGGCACCGGGGGCAGCACGGTACTGAGTGCCTTTGCCTTGCCGGTTCGCTGGCACCCGGGGCTGACCGTGCGGGTCAAGTGGCGGCGGTGCAACGCGTTCTATGCAGACAGGCCTCAGACAGAGGAACAGGCGTGCCGTTGGGTGGAGAAGGACGTACCCGTCCATCCCTATACGTACGTCAGCTCAACGAATGTTCACCTGTTTGCCGACGACCAGGTACTGGTGATTCCGGGGATGCTCGGTCCGCGTCACGCGGACTACCCGGGAGCTCCGCCTCCTTACAAGAACTTCTACGAAGAACGGGGTATTGGCCACGATGAGTGAGTTCGCGTCGCGCACAGGGTCCCGATTCGCAATGCATCCTTTCAAGGCGGGTTTCTCGATGCCACTCACAGGATTGATCCGTGCAAAGCAATCAAGCAAAAGCCGACACAGGGGTGGCACCGGCCCATGACCAACGAACCAAAGGCCGACAGCGACAGTGCCTCCGCTGACGATGACCTGCGCACGTCCCAGCGCGCCCGCATCGGGTTTGGCGTCCTGCTTTTCGTCGTTACGGTAGTTGTACTGTCCAGCCGTGATCGACCCGCTGCTCTAGACGGCAAACACACGTCAGCACGATTCGTCACCAGCCTGACCGCGATGGACTACGAGCCCACAGACACCTTCGTGCAGCCGGTGTATGTCGACGGGGGTGGCGGCGATAGCGCGGGCACCGGTGGCAGCACGGTACTGAGTGCCCTCAGCCTGCCGGTGCGCTGGCACCCGGGGCTCACCGTACGTGTCAAGTGGCGCCGCTGCAAGGCTTTTTACGCGGACAACCCTCAGACAGAGGAACAGGCGTGCCGTTGGGTGGAGAAGGACGTACCCGTTCATCCCTATACCGACGTCAGCTCAACGAACGTTCACCTGTTTGCCGACGACCAGGTTCTGGTGATTCCCGCAATCATGAGTCCGCGCCACGAGGACTATGCAGGCGCTCCGCATCCTTACAAGAACTTCTACAAAAAACGAGGTATTGGCCACGATGAATGAGTTCGCCTGGCTTCCAGGATGCGCGCCTGCGACGCGCCTTTTCAATCCCTGCGCTTCTGGCGCGGGAAAGACTGGCGCGTCCTGTTCGCTCCCTGTTCGATTCTCGATCTTCTTCGACGGAACACGGAATCACAGCACGGAAGACCGTCCCTCTGGCTCTCACAGCAACGTTGCACGGCTCTACGACGCATGCACGGAGCAGGTTGAGATCGGGGAGTTTCGCCTTTACATACAGGGCGTCGGAACGCCCTTCCCGGAAATTGGCGAACACGAGCCACACGAACATGGCGCGCGGGACGGCGAGTATGGCGATCGACGCTTGCGGTATGCATTCATGTTCATGGCCAACAAGATTTCCGAACTGCTTTGCGGCAAGCGTGTGGTTTCAGACAACGCAGATGCCATCATCAAGGCCGTTGAGAGCGACCATCAGATCAGACGCGTGCGCCGAACGCTTGACGAGGTGCTGGCCAACCCGAAAGCAGCTGCCCCCGTGATCTCGACGATCACGCTGGACCTGTTCGGCTTTTCGCGCGGCGCCACTGCAGCACGCGCGTTCCTCAACCACCTGATCGAGTGGGCGGGAGAGTATAGACCACAGGTCTGCGGCATCCCGTTGAGGGTACGCTTCATGGGGCTGTTCGATACGGTGGCATCGGTCGAGATTGCTGATTCCATGCCGCGCACAGGGGACGGCCATCTGTCATGGGCGAGTCCACGGTACATGGTGATTCCTTCATTTGTAGAGCAGTGCGTCCATATGGTTGCCGGGCATGAGGCACGCAACTCGTTTCCACTGACAACCATTTCCGCTTCACGCGAGCAGGCTCCCCATCGCCTGGAAATCATCTATCCCGGTGTGCACGCCGATGTCGGTGGCGGCTACGGGCTGACTGCGCAGGGCAAGGGTACCCAGAAGGGTGGGCAACGTGTCCGCCAGCTGCAGGGCGACCTCCTGTCGCAGATCTCGCTCAACGATATGTATGAACGTGCCCGAGCCGCTGCAGTACCACTCACCCCGCCGGCTGAACTGTCTCAGACTGCTGCCGGCGCATTCTTCGCCGTATCACCGGAGTTGCAACGCAGCTACGACGCCTTCCAGAGAACGCTGGAGCAGCACCGCGCAGGCGCCCCCCTGCTTCGCCTTCTACATGCGCACTATCTCGCCTACCTTGGCTGGCGGCGACAAGTTCTGCCGCGCGAGACATTCATCGCACAGCCATTCATGACCCACTGCAAGCAGACACAGACGCAGGACCACATCAATCTCGACCAGGCAAATGCCGAATTGATGGTCTATCTCGCTGTGTTCAACGATCCGGCGCAGCGTGCCCGAGTGCATGGCAGGCGCGCGCTTGGCTTACCTGGCTTTGTTCACCGTGAGCACGCCTGCATGGAGATGTACGACCGCTACTGGGGAGCGTCTCCAGAGCCCGGCGACGCCTTGCGAAACATTCTCATGCAGTACGTCCATGACTCGCGTGCTGGCTTCGTACTGACAGACCCGCAATGCGAGCGTGACTACAGGAACATGCATGCCCACCTCGAAGCCTGTGACGCGCAGTATCGAGAGAGCCTTCGTATACATGCTGTGGACACCAAGGACCGACAAGAGGCATATCAGCGCGCTGTGGAGGCCCATACGCACTTTGTTCCCACCGGCTGGCGGGAAACCCGGCCGCCCATGCCAAAACCCCCTCTCGTCCGCGCGATCCCCGAAGATCCACTCAATGCGGAAGACCGCAAGGCGCTTGCCACTTTTCGGGCCGGCAGGACGCCCATTTTCACCGATGCCAAACCCGCGTCAGCAATGGATGGCAAGGAGAATGTGCTGGATTACATTGCCAAGGTCTCCCGCCGCGAAGTGCGCTGGAGTTATCTACGCCGGCGTCAGGTATTCCGACCATACGTCACCACTACCGGGCATCCACGGATCGGCATCAGGACAGTGGACCCCTCTGAACGCCTCCGCTACGAGGACGGTCTCACATGATCCCGCACGCGTTCCTGCGACCGGCCTTCTTCCTGCTGTGGGCACTCTGGTCGCTGCTGATGGGCTGGTACGCCGTCGATGATGACCAACTCGCTTCGCCTGCACAGGCCGTGGGCCCGTGGCTCGCGGGCAGCATCGCGCTGGGCGCGCTGTTCCTGCTGGTGGCCGCGCTGATCAAGGTGCTTCAGGAGATGCGCGCCGGCGCGCGCGGCATCACACCGCTGCGCGCTGCGGGTTCGCCGGTGCTGCCCCTGCCCGCCACGGGCGCGGCGGCTGCGCCCACCGCCCCGGTGCTTCAGATCCGCGCGTGCTACGCGCGCCTTGCGCGGCAGGCACCCGACGCTCTTGTGGCCCTGCTGGACAACCCGCAGGCCACCCGCCCGGTACTGGCTGCGCACGCCGAGGACCCGGCGGCGCGTCTGGCCGAGCGCGGCATGGCGATGCAGGTGCAGTTGGCGCAGGGAATGGAGATGCTGGTCGCCGCCCTGCCCGATGCCGCGCCGGTGGCGATGTTCACGCTGGCCCCCACGCTCACCCGCCACAGCCGTTACGCCGCAATGGAGTGGCCGGGCTTGATGGCCAGCCAGTCCGACGCGCCCGGCGCGCTGCTGCTGCGCGAGCTGGACCTCAACGGCCCGTCGCTGGCGCCGGTGCTGCAGGCGCTGTTCGCCCGCTTCACGGCGTCGCCACGGTTGTGCAGTGCCGTGCTGCTGAGCCTGGAGGGCCGGCTGATCCGAGGGCGGTACCAGCGCCCCCGGGATGACGAGCCCGAGGATCCGGTGGACGAGAGCATGGTGATGATGTGGATCACCCGCACCGGGGTACCCGACGCGATACGGCGCGACGCAGTGGAGGCGGACACCCCGGCGGCGCAGCATGCGCGGCAGCCGTACGCGTGGTTCCGCGAAGAACTGGCCGCTTACACGGCGCTGGCCCCGCACGAGCCCGAAGCGCAGGTGCACGCCGCGGCGTTCATCACATCGCTGTTGCCGGTACTCCGCGAAGAGGGGACCGCGCAGGCCCAGCGACTGGGCGACGATGCGTGGTATCCGGTGCCGTGGACCCGACAGCAGATCACCCTTCAGGAGGCCGCGCCCGTGCTGGGCACGCTGTATCCGCCCCGCTGTGTTGCCCTGCGCGGTGATGATGGCGAGGCGTTGTCGCCGCGCGCGCAGGAGGCCGCCATTTCCGAGGCGTGGCAGACGCTGCACATCGCGCTGCCCGAGGCCGCCCGCCCGCGCTGCGTCTGGTACGACAGCCGTGCCGATGTCGATGCGGCCATCGCGCTACGCATGGCATTGCGCGTGCTCGCGGATCCGCTCGATCTGGACGATCCACGCGTGGGCATCGACCTGGCCACGCGCGTGGGTGCATTGGGCGGTGGCAGCGGTGCCGCCGCCCTGGCGTTGGCGCTGGCCAGCGGCAAGGCCGGTACCGCCGTCATCGTCGACGATGACGGCCGTCTGCTGCTGCAGCCCATCGTGCCCGCGCCACAGCCCGATGCCACAGACACCGCGTCCGCCCTGTCCCGCCAGCCCGATCTGGAGCACCCATGACCGCTCGCCTCGCCCTGCCCCTCCTGCTGTTCTCGGTGGCCGCACTGACAGCCTGCCAGGAACGCTACGCACTGACGAACGGGTGGGAGACCTGGCCCACCACGCCCGAACCACCGCAGCCGCTACTCGGCACGGTGTGGAAGCTGCATGACCTGCCCGCCACGGCCGATAAGGCCGCAACCGTGGTGCCACCGGATTCGCACGTGGGCTTCATCATTCTCGAAGCCGACGGCCGGCATCTTATCGGCTATGCCGGCTGCCAGCCGATGACCGCGTTGTACCGCCAGCAGGGCATGCAATTGACGGTGGACGGGCTGGCACGCACCGGCTCGCGCTGCCACAAGGAGCGGTTCGATGACGTGGGCGACCGCTTCGCCGCTGCGCTGAGCGGGGCCACCGGCTACCGGATGGCCGAGGACGACGCCCTGCTGCACATCCTGCACGGGGACACCGTGACCGCGACGCTGATCTATCGCACGCCGCCCAAGGGCTACTGGTGACGCGGGCGGGCCGCAGGCGGCGGCGGGCATGAAGCACCCTGTCTGCCTGGGCGATCCCACCAGCGGCGGTGGCGAGGTGGTGCAGTGCCAGGGCAGCGGGCGCATCGACGGCGCGACGATCGCGGTGGTGGGCGACCTGGCCACCTGCGCGCTGCACCCGGGCCGGCATGCCTTCGTGGAAGGCTGCGCGCGGGTGCGGCTGAACGGGGCGCCGGTGGTGCGCGACGGTGACCGGCTCGCCTGCGGCTGCCGCGGTGTGGCCCGCCATGCGCGGCACGTGCGGGCCTGAACGCAGCAGGGCCGCACGGCAGGATGCCGTGCGGCCCTGGGGTGCCCGCCGCCTTCGCGAGGTGGCGGCGGCTATCGTGGTGGCGCGGCGGTCAGAACTCGGCGCCGAGGGTCAGGAACACCTGGCGCGGCGCGCTGGCGTGGATCGCGTAGCGGGTGCCGTTGGGGTCGGTCGGGGCGAACGAACTGAGCTGCCCGGCGTAGCGCTTGTTGGTCAGGTTGGTGGCGTTGAGCGATACCTTGACGTCGCGCAGGCCAATGCCCGGTCCGAACGAATAGCCCATGCCGGCATCGAAGGTGATCACGCCCGGCACCGACTGGTCGTTGGTGTAGGTGTAATAGCGCTTGCCGGTGTACTTGGCGCGCAGACTGGCGAAGAAGCCGTCGCGGTTCCAGCTGATCTCGCTGGAGGCCATGCGCTGCGGGGTATCGACGGTGATCTTGCCGGCCACCGGCACGATCGCGCCCCCGGAAGTGTAGTTGTCTTCGTAGGTGGTCTTGTTCCAGGAAAGGGCGTTGTACCACTGCAGGCCATCGACCGGCTTGAGGATGAAGGTCAGCTCGGCGCCGCGGCTCTTGACCGACCCGACGTTGATGAAGCGCGTGATGCACTCCGGACGCGTGCCCACTTCGATGCTGGTGCACGGGTTGAGCGAGAGCAGACGGTTGTCGAACATCACGTGGTAGGCGGCGATGGAGGCCTGGTACTTCTCGCCGAAGGTGCGGAAGCCGGCTTCCAGGGTCTTGGACTTCTCCGGATCCAGCCCGGCGCTGGCCGCGAAGGATTCCGGCGATACCTGCAGCGGGCCGCCGCTGCCACCGCCGACGAAGGCGGCGATGTTCTCCGAGTAGGACGCGAACAGCTCCTGGTTGGGCGTGAGCTTGAAGCCGATCCCGGCCTGCGGCAGCACCGATTCCTTGGCGGTCAGCGTACCGGAGGCATAGCTGGCCTCGGTGCCGGGCTTCGCATTGGCGGTCATGCGCGTGTTCGGGCTCTTGACGCCCACGTCCACGGTCAGGCGGTTGTCCAGGAAGCGCATGCGGTCCTGCACGTAGAACTGGCGCGTGCGGATGTCGAAATCCTGGTCGAACAGGCGACGGTCGGGATGGTTGAGGTAGCCGTCATCCAGGAACGGGCCGGTGATGTAGTAGAAGTTGCGCTCGACGTTGTGGTCGTTGCGTTCGTACCACAGGCCGGCTTCCAGTTCGTGCAGACCCCACTGCCAGCTCAGCGCGGCGGTGATGCCCTGGCGGTTGATGGTGTAGTTGGTGCTGCGGATGGAGATCGGCAGCGCCTGCGGTGTGCCCGGGTTGGAGGGCTGGCCCGGTGCCCACCAGTGGCCCTGGCCACGGTTCTCATGGTGGTAGCCGAGCAGCTTCAGACGGGCGGTGTCTCCCAGCGCCAGGTCCGCATCAAGCGAGTAGAGATTGTCATCGCGCAGCGCACGGCTCTGGTAGTACGCGTCGTCGATGCTGTTGACGCCGCCGCTGAAGGCGCATTTCTGCGCGTTGTAGGTACCCGGCGCGCAGTACGCTGCGGCCACCGCGCGGTCCCAGTCCGGTGCGTAGATGTTCCAGTCCCAGCCCAGGCCGCGCGCGAGCATGCTCTTGGACAGGTAGGCGTAGTTGGCCTGGCTCGCCCGCGACGTGGCGACGAAGGCGCCGAAGCGGTTGTCGCCGACATTCCACACCGCCTTGGCATTGAACTGGCGGGTGGTCTGGTTCTGGTTCGGCTCGGCCCACATGTCCGCATCCTGGTGGACGCCGGACACGTAGGCGGAGAAGCCGTTGATGTCGCCGGTATCCACGCGCAGGTAGCCGCGTCGCTGGTTGTCGTCGCCGACCGTCACGCTGGCGCGGCCGCCGAATTCGGTGGACGGGTCCTGCGAGAAGTACTGGATGGTGCCGCCCAGGTTGCTGGTGGAGGCCACGCCCAGCGAGCCGATGCCCTGCGACAGCTCGGCGCCGGCCAGGTTCTCGGCAATGAGCGCACGGGCGATGCTCAGGCCGTTGTAGTTGCCGTAGCTGTTGTCGCCCAGCGGAATGCCATCCAGCGTGTAGCCCAGGCGGCTCTTGTCGAAGCCGCGCAGGCTGATCGTCTGCGATTCCTCGTTGGCGCCGAAGGCATCGTTGGACTGCACGGATACGCCGGGCAGGCGGTCGAGGATCTTCTGGCCGCTGGTGCCCGGCGGCAGCACTTCCTTGTCGACGGCGGTGATGCGCTGCACTTGGCGGGTTTCGCCCTGGCCGATCACCGACACGGTGTCGAGGGTCTGCGCGCTGAGCGCAACGTTGGCGTCGGTGTTGGCGTCTACATCGGCGGCGTGGGCATTGGCAGCGCACAGCGCGATCGCAACCGCGATCGTCAGGGGTCGGGTAAGCATGGTGATCCGTAGCATGTGGGATGGTGACCTGCGCAGTGCAGGTGCGCGACCATCATGCGAGCGGAAGATGAAAGCATTCTTACGCGGCGCACCTCGGTTGACGACGTGCGACGAAATCCGGGAAATCGTGGCACGCGCTATTCGGTTGCCAATTGATCCATGCGGATGCGGTTGGCGAACAGCGAGAAAGCCAGCATGCCCGCCAGTCCGTTGGCGCGGCTGACCCAGTGCGGCAGCCAGCGCGGCGGGCGCAGGATGCCCTCTTCAAACAACGGCGCGAACGCGATGGCGTCGGTGAGCGACATCTTGCCGGCGAACAGCCAGCGGCACACCTGCAGGCGGTCTTCGGCCAGCATGTGGCGGAAGAAGGTATGCACCGACACCAGCCCGCGCAGGTACACGGTGTCCTTGGTGAACGCCGCACCGCCGCTGGGCGGCACGCCGCGGAACACGCGCTGGGCCGAGGCGAAGCTCTCTTCGCTGTTCTGCCCGGCGTCGCAGAAGTAGCGGAATACCTGGATGAAATCGGCGCCCTCGCGCGCCATCGCGATCGCCTCGGTGCGCAGGCTGATGCGTTTGAGCCGTTCGATGTCGATGCTGCCGGTGATCTGCTCGGCGAACGTGGCCAGGCCTTCCTGGGTGGCGGTGACGCGCGGCGACGACAGCGCCAGACTGGGCAGGTGCGGCTGTTCGCGGCCGTTGAGCGCGGTGAGCGAGTGCACCAGGGCTTCGTGGTGGAACAGCTGTGCGCGGTCGTAGGCGCTGAAGCGCGCACTGGTGCGAAGGCGGATGCGGGTGGGGCCGGCGGCCGCCTTGGAAATCAGCTCCGGATCGAGCTGCACGGTGATGATGCGCGATTCGAAGAAGGCATCCAGGTCGCTCTGCAGCTGCAGTTGCAGCGCGGTGGCCGAGACCGGCACCTGTTCTTCCGGGGCGAGCAGTTCGTGGTCCAGTTCCTGGGCGATCTGGATGAAGTGGCGGGCTGCCTCGCGGGTGCTGGGGCCGTGACCGGGCAGCGGCTGCTCGGGCGCGCCGAACAGTTCGACGGAGTAGCGGTCGACGCCTGCGGTACCCAGTGACTCGAGCAGACCGGCGGCCTGGTCCCAGCTGTGCGCCGAGCGCTGCACGTACAGACCGATGGGGTGGCTGGGATCGCACTGGGCGCTGATCGCGGCGAGCGCGCGTCGAGTGTCGCCGAAATCCAGGCGGGGGTAGTCCACCTGCGGCAGCACCGGCTGCCCACGTGCCACGCTGGCCAGGAACGGCGCCTGCAGCGCCGCCGGCCAACTGGTCAGGCCGAGCAGCTTGATGCCGGCCACGGCCTCCACCAGCTGCGCGTCGAGCGCCGTGTGGTGGGCCACATCACGATCCACGGTCATGGGGGTGTCCATGAGGCGGACATTAGCAGGGTCCGGAACGGGGGGGGCCGGTTGGCTGGTCACGTGGAGCCGGCTGTCGCGCGCAGCGCGGGGGGGGCGGTGGCCGCACGGAAAGCAGCCGACTGGAAGTCGGCTCTACGGGGATGCGACGCGGGGCCCTTGTAGAGCCGGCTTCCAGCCGGCTGTCGCGCGCAGCGCGGGGGGTCGGTGGCCGCATGGAAAGCAGCCGACTGGAAGTCGGCTCTACGGGATGCAACGCGCGGGGCCTTTGTAGAGCCGGCTTCCAGCCGGCTGACGCGCGCAGCGCGGGGGGTTCGATGGCCGCACGGAAAGCAGCCGACTGGAAGTCGGCTCTACGAGAATGCGACGCGCGGGGCCCTTGTAGAGCCGGCTTCCAGCCGGCTGACGCGCGCAGCGCGGGGGGTTCGGTGGCCGCACGGAAAGCAGCCGACTGGAAGTCGGCTCTACGGGATGCAACGCGCGGGGCCCTTGTAGAGCCGGCTTCCAGCCGGCTGTCGCGCGCAGCGCGGGGGTCGGTGGCCGCACGGAAAGCAGCCGACTGGAAGTCGGCTCTACGAGGATGCGACGCGCGGGGCCCTTGTAGAGCCGGCTTCCAGCCGGCTGACGCGCGCAGCGCGGGGGGTCGGTGGCCGCACGGAAAGCAGCCGACTGGAAGTCGGCTCTACGAGAATGCGACGCGGGGCCCTTGTAGAGCCGGCTTCCAGCCGGCTGTCGCGCGCAGCGCGGGGGGTTCGATGGCCGCACGGAAAGCAGCCGACTGGAAGTCGGCTCTACGAGGATGCGACGCGCGGGGCCCTTGTAGAGCCGGCTTCCAGCCGGCTGACGCGCGCAGCGCGGGGGGTTCGGTGGCCGCACGGAAAGCAGCCGACTGGAAGTCGGCTCTACGAGAATGCGACGCGGGGCCCTTGTAGAGCCGGCTTCCAGCCGGCTGTCGCGCGCAGCGCGGGGGGGCGGTGGCCGCACGGAAAGCAGCCGACTGGAAGTCGGCTCTACGGGATGCAACGCGCGGGGCCCTTGTAGAGCCGGCTTCCAGCCGGCTGACGCGCGCAGCGCGGGGGTCGGTGGCCGCACGGAAAGCAGCCGACTGGAAGTCGGCTCTACGAGGATGCGACGCGCGGGGCCCTTGTAGAGCCGGCTTCCAGCCGGCTGACGCGCGCAGCGCGGGAGGTTCGATGGCCGCACGGAAAGCAGCCGACTGGAAGTCGGCTCTACCGCTTCCTGCCGGGGGGGCGCCACTGCGCGCCCTTGCCGACGTGCTTGCGCTCGATCGCCTGCTGGGCCTGGCGTACGGCCAGCTTGGCGGCGGCGGCGGCGACTTCGTCCTTCAGTTTGAAGTAGTTGAGCAGGCGCTCTTCGTCCAGGTCACCCGCGTCGATGGCAGCACGCACGGCACACCCTGGTTCGCGCTGGTGCGCGCAATCGCGGAAGCGGCACTGTGCGGCCAGGGCTTCCACGTCGGCGAAACCGCTTTCGCTTAGCGCTTCTTCGCCGGTCGGCTTGAGCTCGCGCATGCCGGGGGTGTCGATCAGGCAGGCGCCGGCCGGCAGCGGGATGAGCGCGCGGTGGGTGGTGGTGTGGCGGCCGCGCGAATCGTTGACGCGCACATCGGCGGTCTTCATCCGCTCCTCGCCCAGCAGCGTGTTGGTCAGGGTGGACTTGCCGGCTCCCGAGGAACCCACCAGCACCACGGTGCGGCCAGCGCCAAGCCACGGCAGCAGCGCCGCCGCACTGGCCGGGTCCTTGCCGTTGATCGCCAGCAGCGGAATGTCCTGCGCCGCCAGTTCCTCCAGCACGGCCAGCGCATCGTCGCTGTACTCGGTCTGGTCGGCCTTGGTCAGCACCACCACCGGCTGCGCACCGCCACCGCCGACGAGCAGCAGATAGCGCTCGATCCGGCGTGGATTGAAGTCCGCGTCCAGGCCGCAGACGATGAAGACCGTATCGATGTTGGCGGCGATCACCTGCTGGTGGTAATGCTCGCCCGCCGCACCGCGCTTGATCGCAGTACGGCGCGGCAGCAGGGCGACGATCCTGATGCCCTCCAGCAGCACCCAGTCGCCGACGGCGGCACGCTCGTGGCTGGGGAAGCGTGGGCGCTGCCACTCGGCCGGAGATTCGGTGCGGATCGCCGCATCAGGCGCATCGGCAACGACGTAGCCGGTGCGGTGCTGCTCGATCACCCGGCCCGGGCGGGCCTGCGGATGCTGGTCGAACAGGGCCTGCCAGGCGGGCAGCTCGGGGGCGCCGGCCCAGGGCCAGCCCATCGTCTGCAGGGCGCGGTAATCGGTGGTGTGGGTCATCGGGCCCATTCTAGAGGGTGCGGCCCGCCGCCGTCGCCGCCGTGGCCCCGGGCGGCACCGGCATGGCCGTCGCATGGGCCGGCAACTGCCTGCCAGCATTGGAAAACCGGCCCTGGAACGCCCGCCCTGCAACGCAACATTTCCGCTACCATGCGATTTCCAAGCCCGAACGACGGCCCAGTCATGTCCACACCTCCGCTGAAGCCGCTCGCCACCCGCGAGCGCCTGTCCGAAGTCCGCTACGAGATCCGGGGCGAACTGGCGCGGCGAGCGCGGGAGCTGGAGGCACAGGGCCGCAGGCTGATCAAGCTCAACATCGGCAACCCCGGCAACTTCGGTTTCCGCGCGCCCGAGCACCTGCAGCGGGCCATTGCCGACGACATGGGCCGTACCGATCCCTACACCCACCAGCAGGGGCTGCCCGAAGCCCGCGAGGCCATCGCCGCCGCGTACGCCCGGCGGGGCGCGCCCGATGCGCATCCGGACCGGGTGTTCGTCGGCAACGGGGTCAGCGAGCTGATCGACCTGTCGCTGCGCGCCCTGCTCAATCCCGGCGATGAAGTGCTGGTGCCCTCGCCCGACTACCCGCTGTGGTCGGCGGCCACCATCCTCAACGACGGCCGCCCGGTGTACTACCGCTGCGCGCCGGAGAACGGCTTCCAGCCGGACCCGGTGGAGATCGAATCGCTGGTGTCCTCGCGCACCCGCGCGATCGTGCTGATCAACCCCAACAATCCCAGCGGTGCCAGCTACTCCAAGGCGCTGCTGGAACGCATCGTGGCCATCGCGGCCAAACACAACCTGCTGCTGATGGTCGATGAGATCTACGACCAGATCCTGTACGACGGCGCCGAGTTCCACGCGGTGGCGCCGCTGGCCGGCGAGCATCCGTGCATCACCTTCAGTGGCCTGAGCAAGGTGCACCGCGCCTGCGGCTGGCGGGTGGGCTGGGCGATGCTGTCCGGCGCCGCCGAGCGGCTGGGCGAGTTCCGCGCGGCGATGGACCTGCTCAGTGCGCTGCGCCTGTGCGCCAATGTTCCCGGCCAGTACGCGATCGACGCGGCGGTCAACGGGCCGGACACCATCTCGGCGCTGTGCGCGCCGGGCGGCCGCCTGTATGAAACCCGCCGCGCGGTGATCGAGGCCTGCCACGCCAGCGAGCACCTGTCGCTGGTGGCCCCGGCCGGTGCGCTGTACGCCTTCCCGGCGGTGGTCGGGCCGGCCGCGCGCAGCTTCGACGACCACGATTTCGCATTGGAACTGATGAACGAGGAAGGCGTGCTGGTGGTGCCGGGCTCCAGCTTCAACGTGCCCTACCGCCACCACTTCCGCGTGACCCTGCTGCCCGAGCCGGAGGTCATGCGTGACGTCTTTGGCCGCATCGACCGTGCCCTGGCGCGCCGCGCAGAGGCCAACACCAAAGTGGTGCCCCTCAAGCCACGCAGCGCGGTGGCCTGACACATGGCGATGCGTTACCTGGCGCTGGGCGATTCCTACACGATCGGCGAAGACGTTGCGGCCAGCGGCCGCTGGCCGGTACAGCTGGCCGCCGCACTGCGCGACAGCGGCATCGCGCTGGACGACCCGCACATCATCGCCACCACCGGCTGGACCACCGACGAGCTTGATGCCGGCATCGATGCCGACGCGCCGCAGGGGCCGTTCGACCTGGTGAGCCTGCTGATCGGGGTCAACGACCAGTACCGCGGGCGCAGCGTGGACGACTATCGCCCGCGCTTCACCGCGCTGCTGGAGCGCGCGCTGGGCTTTGCCGGCGGCCGCCCGTCACGTGTGCTGGTGTTGTCGATCCCGGACTGGGGGGTGACCCCGTATGCCGTCGCATCCGGCCGCGACCGCGTGCAGATCGGGCAGGAACTGGACGCCTACAACACGGCGGCGGCGGCGATCTGCGCCGGGCATGGGGTGACCTTCATCGACATCACCGACCTCAGCCGCGACTTCGGTGGCGAAGCGGTGATGCTGGCCGCCGATGGCCTGCACCCGTCGGCGGCGATGTACGCGCTCTGGCACCAGCGTGCCTACCCGGTCGCACGAGTGCAGCTGGCCGACGAGGGCACCCACTGAGCACGGACGCCGCGCCACTGGCCAGGGAACAGGCCCGCCACATTGCCACCACCGCCCTGCCCGCCCCGCGCGCCGGCACCCGAGCCGGGCGCTGCGCCTGCCGTCCGCCGAGCCCGGTCGTGGCCGCCGGCTGGCCGCTCGGCGCGCGCGCGCGCATACTCGCGCCCCTGACCTGTCCCGGCACGGAGCCGCCATGACCTCGCCTTCCCGGCATTCCGCGCTGGGCATCGTGGCGTTCATCACCAGCCTTTGCGGGGTGGCGTTGTTCTCCATCGCCCTTGGGCTGGGCTATCTGTTCGTGCAACGCCATGCCGAGGTCGAAGGGCTGGCGCTGGCACCCACGCTGGGCGTGCTGGGGCTGATCAGCATCGGCCTGAACGGCCTGGCTGGCCTGCTGGGCGTGGGCAGCGTGCTGCAGCACCGGCGCCGCCGCCTGTTCGGGGTGCTGGCGCTGATCCTCTCGCTGGCGGTGCTGTGCGTCTACCTCACGCTGGGCGTCTGGACCCACCACCGGTGGCAGCAACGCCCCCCGCCCGCCGTGCCGGCCGCGCATGTTCCGGCACTGCCCACCTGATACCCCTCCACCACTGAAAAGGACCTCATGGAACTCAAGCACTCCGGCCTCGGCATCGCCGCCTTCTGCCTCGCGCTGGGCTGCGCCCTGATCATGCTGCTGAGCGTGATCGGCGCCAGCGTGGCGGCAATCAACGGTGTCGAGATGAACGAGGACTCTCCGCTGTCGCTGATGGTCGGCCTGGTGATCATCTGCGCCGGTTTCGGCCAGTTGATCGCACTGGCGCTGGGCGTGGCGGCGGCGTTCATGCCGGCCACCAAGAAGGTGTTCGGCATCCTGGCGATCGTGATCTCGATCGGCAGTGTGATCGGCATGGGGATGCTGGTCATCGCCGGCCTGATGATGGGCTGAACCGGCCACCGGCAGGGGCGGCCCGCGCCAGGGCCGGTAGGGAATGCGATGCAACGTTTCCGGTACGGTCATGCCCCACGCTGCCATGCCGCGTAGAATAGGGGGTTCGCATATCCGGACCCGAACCCCATGTCCCTCGATCCCGCCCTGCGTTCGCGCATCGAATCCATTCTCAACGCCAACCGCGTCGTGCTGTTCATGAAGGGCCAGCCGACCATGCCGCAGTGCGGCTTCTCGGCCAAGGCCGTGGGCGCGCTGCAGGACCTGGGCGTGGAGTTCGCCCACGTCAACGTGCTGGCCGACGCCGAGATCCGTGAAGGGATCAAGGCCTACGGCGACTGGCCGACCATCCCGCAGCTGTACATCGACGGCGAACTGGTCGGCGGCAGCGACATCATCCTGCAGATGGCCGGCAGCGGCGAGCTGAGCAGCCTGCTCGGCCTGGCCGCCCCGGACCGCACCCCGCCGCGCATCACCGTCACCCCGGCGGCGGTGGAGATGCTGCGCGGTGCGCTGGCCGACGCCCCGGGTGCGTCCCTGCAGCTGGGCATCGACGCGCGCTTCCAGCCGAACTTCCAGCTGGCCCCGCACGATGACAACGCGATCGCCGCCGAGTCCAACGGCCTGCGCGTGCAGTTCGACCTGGCCAGCGCGCGCCGTGCCGACGGCATCACCATCGACTGGGTCGACGACATCCGGGGCCAGGGTCTGGCCATCGACAACCCCAATGCGCCCAAGCCGGTGCAGGAACTGGGCGTGCGCGACGCCGACGACCGGCTGCGTGCCGGCACTGTGACCGTGGTGGACGTGCGTCCGGCCGACGAGCGTGCGATCGCCGCGATCAACGGGCCGTTCGAAACCTTCGACGGCGACAACCGCGCCCGCCTGGAAGCCCTGCCCAAGGACACTGCGCTGGCCTTCCTGTGCCACCACGGCGGCCGCAGTGCCCAGGCCGCCGAGCAGTTCCGCGCGCTGGGGTTCACCACGGTGTACAACATCACCGGCGGCATCGACGCCTGGTCCAAGGACGTGGACAACAGCGTGCCGACCTACTGATCGGGTGCGGATCCACGCAGAAGAAAAACGCCGGCGATGCCGGCGTTTTTTTTATCCGCGGCCGTGGCACCGACCGCGTCGTGAGCGGCCCTTCAGCCGGCGAAGCCGCCTTCGGCGAGGTAATCCAGCTCCGCGGCGGTCGGCATCCGGCCCAGCACGGCGTTGCGATGCGGGAACCGGCCGAAGCGGCGGATGATGTCGCGATGCAGCTCGGCGTACTGCAGGTACTCCTTGTCACCCAGCGCATCGAACATGGCCACCGAGCGCTCCTGGTCCTGCGGATCTTCGGAGTGCTCGAACGGCAGGTAGATGAAGGCACGCAGCTTGGGGACCAGCTGCAGGTCCAGGCCCTCCTCCACCGCGCGCATGGCGTAGTGGCGGGCCAGTCCGTCGGTGGCGTACGAGTGGGCAGTGTCGCGGAAGCAGTTCCGGGGGAACTGGTCGAGCAGGATCATCAGTGCCAGCGCGCCCTCGGCGGTACCCAGCCAGTGCTCGCGGGCGCGGCGGGCAGCGGCGAAGTGTTCCTCCAGGAATGCCTGGCGGAAACGCGCGTCGAACGCGTCATCGCGCGCGAACCACTGCTGCGGCCCCGCGTCGCGCCAGAATTCCACCACTTGTGCCGCCACGTCCATTTACTGCCCCTGTAGGCGGCGCGTCCGCCGGACGCCCGCCTGTGCCATTGCCATCACTCGTCAAAGCGCAGGTGGCGGACCGACTTGCCGTTGCGCCGTATAAGCTTAAGCGCCTCGATACCGATCTGGATATGGTTTTCGACGAACTGGGAGCTCACCTTGGCGTCGGAGGCCTCGGTTTTGACCCCGTCGGGGATCATCGGCTGGTCGGACACCAGCAGCAGCGCCCCGATCGGGATGTGGTTGGCGAAGCCGGCCGCGAACAGGGTGGCAGTCTCCATGTCGATGGCCATGCAGCGCATCAGGCGCAGTTTTTCCTTGAAGGCTTCATCGTGCTCCCAGACCCGGCGGTTGGTGGTGTACACCGTCCCGGTCCAGTAGTCGTGGCCCAGGTCGCGGATCATGGTGGATACCGCACGCTGCAGGGCGAAGGCCGGCAGCGCCGGCACTTCCGGTGGCAGGTAGTCGCTGGACGTGCCCTCGCCCCGGATCGCGGCGATCGGCAGGACCAGGTCGCCGAGCTGGTTCTTGCGTTTGAGCCCGCCGCATTTGCCCAGGAACAGCACCGCCTTGGGCATCACGGCTGACAGCAGATCCATGATGATCGCGGCATTGGGGCTGCCCATGCCGAAGTTGATCAGCGTGATGCCGTCGCTGGTGACGCTGGCCATCGGCCGGTCCAGGCCCTGCACCGGCGCGCCGGTGAGCTGGGAGAACGTGTGCAGGTAGCCGGCAAAATTGGTCAGCAGCACATGCGGGCCGAACTGCTCCAGCGGGACGCCGGTGTAGCGCGGCAGCCAGTTTTCCACGATTTCCAGCTTGTTCTTCATCGAGCGCGTCCGGTCGTGCATGAGGTGCACTCGGTAATTCTCGGTGAGATCGGCCAATAAGCAAGCAACATGCGTTTGGTCACTTGGCAACGCCCCCGCCCAACGGCTAGCGTCACCCCTACGTTCACGCCGCATCGGGGATCACATGCGCACACGATTGACCGCCGGGCTGGGCCTGGCGCTGTTCTCACTGGCCGCGCCGTCGGCGCCGGCCGCCTCGCGCTTCGTGCAGGACCCGTATCCCAGCACCTACGCCCCGATCGCCTCGGCCCCGGTGCTGATCCACAACGCCACCGTGCTGACCGGCACCGGCACGCGCCTGGACAATGCCGACGTGCTGCTGCGTGATGGCCGCATTGCCGCCGTCGGCCCCGCGCTGCCGGTGCCGGCCGACGCCGTGCGCGTGGACGGCCAGGGCAAGTGGGTGACGCCGGGCATCATCGACGTGCACTCGCACCTGGGCGTGTACCCCAGCCCGGGCGTGAGCGCGCACAGTGACGGCAACGAGATGACCGCACCGGTCACCGCCAATGTGTGGGCCGAACACTCGGTCTGGCCGCAAGACCCCGGATTCGCCGCAGCGCTGGCCGGTGGCGTGACCGCGATGCAGGTGCTGCCCGGCTCGGCCAACCTGGTCGGCGGGCGCGGCGTGACCCTGAAGAATGTTCCAGCCACCACCTACCAGGCGATGAAATTCCCGGGGGCACCGTGGGGACTGAAGATGGCCTGCGGCGAGAATCCCAAGCGGGTGTACGGCGGCGGCAAGGGCGTCGCCCCGGGCACGCGCATGGGCAATGTGGCCGGCTACCGCGCGGCGTTCATCGATGCCAGCGAGTACATCGCCAAGAACACCCCGAAGAAGCCGAAGAAGAAGCGCTGGTTCAGCGGAGGGGACAAAGGGGACAGCGCCGGCGATGCCGGCGGCAAGCGCGACCTGAAACTGGATACGCTGGCCGGCGCGATCCAGGGTGACATCCGCGTGCACATCCACTGCTACCGCGCCGACGAGATGGCGACGATGCTGGATCTGTCGCACGAGTTCGGCTTCAGGATCGCGGCATTCCACCACGCGGTGGAAGCCTACAAACTATCCGACCGGCTCGCCGCCGAAGGCGTGTGCGGCGCGCTGTGGGCCGACTGGTGGGGCTTCAAGATGGAGGCCTTCGACGGCATCCAGGACAACATCGCGCTGGTGGACCGCCCGGCCAACAGTTGCGCGATCGTGCACTCCGATTCTCCCGAGGGCATCCAGCGGCTCAACCAGGAAGCGGCCAAGGCGATCGCCAACGCGCGTCGCGCAGGCATCGAGATCGCGCCCGAGCGCGCGATGATGTGGCTCACCCTCAATGCCGCGCGCTCGCTGGGCGTGGAGAAGCAGACGGGCAGTCTGGAGCCGGGCAAAATGGGCGACGTGGTGATCTGGAACGGCAGCCCCTTCAGTTCCTACGCGCTTGCAGAAAAGGTGTACATCGACGGCCACGCCGTCTACGACCGCCAGGACACGCGCCGACAGCCGCTGTCGGACTTCATGCTCGGCCAGGAGGCACGCCCGTGAGCGCCATGAACCGCGTTGCCGCCCAGCCCCTGGGATCACGTTGCCGGGCATGGCTCGGCACCACCGCGCTGCTGATGCTGACAGCGTTGCCGCTGCAGGCGCAGGACCTGCTCATCCGCAACGCCACGGTGCACACCGCCACTGCGCGCGGCAGCCTGACCAACACCGACGTGCTGGTCCAGGGCGGCGTGATCCGTGCGGTCGGCACCGGGCTGTCGGCACCGGCCGGGGTGCCCGTTGTCGAGGCCGGCGGCAAGCCGCTGACCCCTGCGTTGTTCGGTGGCATCACCGACATCGGCATTGACGAGGTGTCCGGCGAGTCAACCACGGTCGACAGTGCGCTCAAGCTGCCCGACCAGCCGCTGCGGCCGGAGTTCGATGTCAGCCTGGCCTACAACCCGGCCTCGGTGCTGATCCCGGTGGCGCGCCTGGACGGCATCGGCTTCACCGCACTGGGCGCCAACAGCGGTGGCGGCTTCATCGCCGGCCAGGGAGGCGTGGTCCGGCTGGATGGCAGTGCCGATCCGATCGGCCCGCTGGCCCTGTATGTCCGCCTGGGCGCCCCCGGTGCCGAGCTGACCGGCAGTTCCCGCGCCGCGCAGTGGATGCTGCTGGAACAGATGGTCAGCGAGGCGCGCGGGCGGGTCCCGGCCGACTCGCCGCATGCCCTGCTCACCCCGGCCGGCCGCGCCACGCTGGCCCGCTACCTGGCCGGCCAGGGCCGGATCGTGGTGCAGGTGGACCGTGCCGCCGACATCCGCCAACTGCTGCGCTGGGCGGCCCGCGAGAAGGTCCGGATCGCCATCGCCGGCGGCGCCGAAGCCTGGCGCCTGGCACCGCAGCTTGCCCAGGCCCGGGTGCCGGTGTTCGTCGATGCGCTGGGCAACCTGCCGACCAGCTTCGACCAGCTCGGGGCGACCCTGGACAACGCCGCACGCCTGCACGCGGCCGGCGTCGCGGTGAGCTTTGCGCAGCGCGACGACGCCTCGCACAACGCGCGCAAAATGCGCCAGCTGGCCGGCAATGCGGTCGCCAACGGCCTGCCGTGGGCCGACGGGCTGGCCGGGCTGACCCGGGTGCCGGCCCAGGTGCTGGGCGTGGGCGACCGCATCGGCACCCTCGAGCCGGGCAAGCTGGCCGACCTGGTGCTGTGGGACGGCGACCCGCTGGATGTGGGCCACTACGCCGAACAGGTCTGGCTGGGCGGCCGCGCGATGCCGATGCGCTCGCGGCAGACCGAGCTGCGCGACCGCTATCTGGCCCCGCCCACCACCGAACCGCGCGCATACTCGCGCTGACCCTGCAAGGATGTTCCGATGACCCTGCGCTGGTACTTCGATTTCGTCTCGCCGTTCTCCTACCTGCACTGGCAGAAGCTGAAAGCCCTGCCGCAGTTCGAGAAGATCACCCCGGTACCGATCGCCTTCGGCGCGGTGCTGCACCACCTGGGCAATCTGGGCCCGGCGGAGATCCCGGCCAAGCGTCGTGCCATGTACCGGCACCTGCTCTGGCAGGCCCGGCGCGAGGAAGTGACGCTGCGCTTCCCGCCCGGCCACCCGTTCAATCCGCTGGCCGCGCTGCGCCTGTGCCTGGCCGCGGGCGCCACCCCGGCGTCGATCGACATCCTGTTCAACTGGATCTGGCGCGACGGGCATGCCGGTGACAGCGCCGCCGCGCTGGCCCTGCCCGGCGCGATGCTGGACGTGGCGGACGTGGCCGCCGCCATCGGCGCGCCGGACGTGAAGGAACAACTGCGCCGCAACACTGACGCGGCCATCGCCGCCGGAGTGTTTGGCGTGCCGACCCTGTCCATCGATGGCGAGCTGTACTGGGGCAACGACGCCCACGACCTGATGCAGGCCGTGCTGGCCGACCCGGACACGGTCCGCGGCGGTGAATGGGACCGGCTGGCCTCGCTGCCGGTGGCGGTGGAACGCAGCCGCTGAGCGGCCCCCGCACGATGGACCGGGCAAACCGGCGAAAATTGAGATAGCTTTCACAGTTCCGAACCAATACCGGCCTTGAGGGGGGCACAGGATGCGCATCGGAATCGTGGTCGACTCGGCGTGCGACCTGCCACCAGACTTCATCCAGCAGCACAACATCGTGCTGCTGCCCATCACCGTACGTATCGGCGAAGCGGTGCTGGCCGACCACCGCGACGAACAGGCGACCCTGAGTTTCCTGCATGCGCATGTGGCCGAGAACGGCGCGGAAGCGGAAACCATCCCGTTCAGCGTCAACCAGATCCGCGACCTGTTCCTGGGCAAGCTGGTGATCGACTACGACCATGTCTTCTGCATGACGATCACCAAGACGCGCAGCCCGATCCACGACAACGCGATGCAGGCCAGCTTCGCGATCCTCAACGACTACAAACCGGTGCGCCAGGCAGCCGGCTACAACTCGCCGTTCGCGCTGCGCGTGCTGGACACCCAGAACCTGTTCGCCGCCCAGGGCGTAACCGCGGTGGAAGCGGTGCGCCTGCGCGACAGCGGTGCCGGCGTGCAGCAGATCCGCGAGCGGCTCGAGCTGCTGGCCCACAACGTGCACGGCTACATGGTCACCCGCGACCTGTACTACATGCGTGCCCGCGCACGCCACAAGGGCGACCGCAGCGTGGGCCTGCTGAGCGCTGCGCTGGGCAGCGCGCTGGACATCAAGCCGGTGCTGCACGGATACCGCGGCGAAACCGGCCCGGTCGCCAAGATCAAGGGCTTCGACAACGCGGTGCAGAAGCTGTTCGACTTCGTCGGCCAACGGGTCAGGGCCGGGCTGATGACCCCCACCGTCTGCGTCAGCTACGGCGGCGAGCTGGCCGACCTGCAGGCCCTGCCCGGCTACGCCACGCTGCGCCAGACCTGCGAGGCGCACGGGGTGCAGTTGTTCGAGGCGGTGATGAGCCTGACCGGGATGGTCAACGTCGGCAAGGGCGCGGTCACGGTCGGCTTTGCCGATGAACCGCATACCTTCCGCGCCTGAGTCCTGCACACCGAATCCACCGGCGATCTGCGAGCCTTGGATCATTCAATGGAGGCAATCATGTCAGCGCAGTACCACATCAGCCTGCCGGACCCGTCCAAGGCCCGCGGCAACGATCCCGATCTTTCCTTCCACTCGCAGAGCGCCGCCGGCTTCGCCGAGGAGCTTCAGGACGCTTTGCGCAGCACCACGCTGTTCGAGAAGTGGCGCGCCAAGCAGCCCGACCCGGACGCCGTCGAGTCGCAATGGGGCGCCACCGATCCGGCGGCAACCGTGACCGGCTCGCAGGACGACCTGCGGATCAACCTGGTCGCCACCACCCGCATCGACAGTGACGTGTTCAAACAGCGCCTGCGCCTGCTCGCCGGGCATCACTGGGAACTGCGCGACGTGCGATGAGTCCCGCGGCGGAGGCCCGCGTGTGACCGCACGCGGAGTGCCGGCCAGCGTCCGGCGCTACCGGTCCAGGTCCTCGTCCAGCCCCGCCGCCACCTGCCCCTCCACCACCCGGTTGCGGCCCTGTCGCTTGGCTTCGTACAGCGCCGCGTCGGTGGCGGCCACCAGCTCGCCCGGGGCCGCCGTGGTGACCTTGTCCAGCTGCGCCACCCCGATGCTGATGGTCACCCCGATCTGGCAGACCGAGGCCGGCGAGTTCAGCCGCAGCCGCTCGACCGCGATGCGCATGGTCTCGGCCAAGGCCAGCACGCCCTCGCGGGATGCCGCCGGCAGCACCACCGCGAACTCCTCGCCGCCGTAGCGCGCCACCACATCGGTCGCGCGCGTGGCGCAGCCGGCCAGTGCGGCCGCCACCGCGCGCAGGCAGGCATCGCCGAGCGGATGCCCGTAGCGGTCGTTGAACACCTTGAAGTGGTCGATGTCCACCATCAGCAGCGCTATGCCCTGCCCGCTGCGCCGCGACCGGTTCCATTCGGCCTGCAGCACCTGATCGAACTGGCGGCGGTTGGCCACGCCGGTCAGGCCATCGACCCGCGCCAGCACATCCAGCCGATCCTGCTGCTCCAGCGAGCGCACCTGCATCAGCACACTGCGCAGGCCCGAGCCGAGCGTGGCGAAGGCAAAGCCGGCCACCGCCAGCATCGGGTGCGCGCGCACCAGCAGGGCCGACATCACCAGCAGCGAGATCGCCAGAATCAATGGACTGCCCGCCCGCACGCCCAACGCCAGCCGCCGCGACACCTCGACCGGGCGGACCGGCGAACGCCGCCAGGCGACCACGGCCAGCACCAGGAACGGCACGTCGATCAGCAGGTCCACCAGGCTGCCGTAACTGGTCTCGGAACCGAAGTGGTTGATGTAGGCCGCCACCACCAGATAGACGCAGGCAAACAGACTCAACGCGCCGAAAAAGGCGCGGCGCGAACGGTCTTCACTGGCCAGCCATCGCAGCAGCGCGAAGCCGGCGATGAACAGGTTCTCGATATCGAACATCCGCCGCAGGCTGTCCACCCCGGCATCGGAAGCGTCGGTGATCGTGACAAAGGAGAAGGTGTAGACGAAGAACAGATAGCCCAGGAGCAGGGCCATCGCACCATCGATCACGCTGAGAAACCACGGCGCGTGCCGCGGATGGGCCATCGCGAAGGTCAACGGCACGCCGTACAGCACGTACAGCAGCATGCTGATGCCCGGGGTGGAGTCGGCATTGCCCAGCCCCACCTCCTGGTACATGTTCATCGCCATGCCGCCGGCCCACAGCACCATGCCCACGGCCAGCGCCACCCAGCCCACCACCGCCTCGCTGCCGAGACTGCGCCGCACGCAGGCCGCCGCCGCCAGCAGGGGGGCGCCGATCAGGAACGAATATGACAGGGTCTGGGCATGCGCGGGCAGGAGCACCAGCGCCACCCCGTGGGCAACCACATATGCCGCAGACAGCCACCATGCCATGCCTGTTTCTCCCTTTGCGGCGCGGCGACCGGCGCGCCCGGCCCGCCCCGGCTGTTCCGGCCATCCCCGTTGGCCGCAGTATTGCCGATGCAAAGTGAAGACACCTCCTGCCGGCATCGGCAAGGAGGTGTCGGCAGGCAACGGACGGGAGAGACGCCCGCGCCGCCTACTTCACCGTGTAGGCGATGCGCCGGTTGGCTGCGCGACCCTCCCCGGTACGGTTGTCGGCAATCGGCTGGTTCGAGCCGTGCCCCCGCGCACTCAGGCGCCCGGCCGGCACCCCCAGGGCCACCAGCGCATCCACGACGGCCTGGGCACGTTGCCGGCTCAACGCCAGGTTGGCGACCGGATCACCCTGGCTGTCGGTGTGCCCGCCCACGACAACGTGCGTACCGTCCGGTGCGCCTGCAAGCGCCTTGGCCGCGATCCGCAGGATCTCCCGGCTGCTGGGCGAGAGGGTCGCCGAATTGGACTCGAAGGTCATGGTGGTCTGGTTGAGCGCCGCCGTCAGATCCGCGGCGCCGTAGCCGGAGGCCAGTCCATCGAGCGCCGCCACTCCCGGATCGAACAGACCCGACAGCTCGAAACGGCTCAGTTCCCCCTGCAACAGCCGGCTCACTTCGAACCGTTGCGCCTGCTGCATCGCCGAGGTGTCCAGATCGATTCTGTCACCGCTGAAGGCCATTCGCAGGCCGTTGGCCTTCAGGCGGGGCAGCAGCTTGATCAGCGTGTCCATCCATCCCGCCGGCTGGGCGGCCGGATCGACCTGGATGTCGCCGACAACATTGCCGGTGCCGAAGGTGGTGCCGAGCGCCTCCAGCAGCCGGTGCTTCTCACTTGCGCTGGGCAGCCGGCCGGACACGTTCACCTTGCCGTCGGCCGTGCGCAGATCCAGCTGCGGCTGGGCCCGCGATGGCGTCGCCACCACTGGCGTGGCCGCAGCGTCCGGCGTGGCCGCCGGACGCTCCTGCATCCGGCCGTTCTTTGCCTGCCAGCCGCAGTACGCCAGCCCAAGCAGGGCCAGCAAGGGCAGCAGCCATTTCCACGGGCCGGCGCGACGGGGAGGCGAAGCGTGGTGGATGGCATCCACGCGATGGACCTGCCCCGCACCGGTCACGCCGTTGATGAGCTGCTGCAGGTCGTGGGCAAAGCGGTGGGCAGCGTACCGTCGGGCGTCACCCTGCGTACCAGCATCGGCAGCACCGTGGCCAGCGTCGCGCCGATGGCCCCGCTGCCCACGCCGGCCTTGTCGGCAAGGGCGATCATGTCGCGGTTGCCGATCACATGCTGCACCTGGCCTGCACTGACACTGCGGGGATGCAGCGCATGACCCATCCAGGAATCGAACACCTCCCCCAGACCGGCCTTGGCGAACTTGTCGCGGAACCCCTTGAGCCCACCCGGCACGGTGAATATGTAGCCGGCCACGACCGCGACCAGTTTCCGCGCGTCGCCGCCCAGTCCGGTTGCACGCGCGGCTTCGTCGATCAGACCATCGAGTAGTGACATCAATACGCCCCATGAATATGCAGAGTGATGACCTGGTCGACAGTGGATTCAGGCCGTACACCCACCATAGAAAGCACCGCCGTGGAGAGCGCATGAATTATCTCCACCCAAATTCATCAAATAATCAATTGAGTTTATATTTTCGATAGCCCACTTAATATAAACAGCCAAAAACGTCACTGAACGTCATATTCAACCACCCTGCTGCGCAGTGGCACGACGACCGCCCCGTCCTCACACCCTCGGCGCGTGGCTGAACGCCACGATGGCCGGCCCGGCCCGAAGATGCGAAAATCCCGGGCCCTCCCCGGCGGGCGCACTGGCGCCGGCCCCATCCGCGAGATTCCGTGAAGACCCCCCAAGGCTTGCAGGCGCTGATCGACGACGGCGTGATCGATGAAGTGCTGCGTCCGCTCAAGAGCGGCAAGGAAGCAGCCGTGTACGTGGTCCGCAGTGGCGACGATGTGCGCTGCGCGAAGGTCTATAAGGACATGGCGCAACGCAGTTTCCAGCAGCGCGTGCAGTACCAGGAAGGCCGCAAGGTGCGCGGCAGCCGCGAGGCCCGTGCGGTCGGCAAGGCCAGCAGGTACGGCCGCAAGCAGCAGGAAACCGCCTGGAAGAACACCGAGGTGGACGCGCTTTACCAGCTGCGCGATGCCGGCGTGCGCGTGCCCGAGCCGCATGGCTATTTCCACGGCGTGCTGGTAATGGAACTGGTGACCGATGCCGACGGCTTCTCCGCGGCCCGCCTGGGCGAGGTGGAACTGGAAGCCGACCAGGCCCGCGAGTTCCATCGCGTGCTGGTACGCCAGGTGGTGCGGATGCTGTGCTGCGGCCTCATCCACGGCGATCTGTCGCCGTACAACGTGCTGGTCGGGCCGGATGGCCCGGTGGTGATCGACTTCCCGCAGGTGGTCAACGCCGGTGGCAACAATGCCGCGCGCAGCATGCTGCTGCGTGACGTCAACAACCTTACCGCGTACCTCGGCCGCTTCGCTCCGGAACTGCTCGATACCTGGTACGGCGAGGAGATGTGGGCGCTGTTCGAGGCCGGTGACCTGCTGCCGGACAGCGAACTGACCGGCACCTTCGTCCACGACGAATCCACCATCGACCTGGACAGCGTCCGCCACGCGATCAACGATGCGCGCGAGGAAGCCCTGATCCGCCAGCAGGGCCGCGAGGCGGCGGAAGAAGACGACCTGTGATCCTGCCGCCGATCCTCAGGCGTGCAGTGCCTGGGCGTGATGCGCGATGTGCTCGCCGATGAAACTGGCGATGAAGTAGTAGCTGTGGTCGTAGCCGGGCTGCAGGCGCAACTGCAGCGGATGGCCTGCCGCCGTGCAGGCCGCCTGCAGCCACTGCGGCTGCAACTGGGTGTCGAGGAACTCGTCGCCGCCGCCCTGGTCGACCAGCAGCGGCAGGCGTTCGCTGGCCGTGGCCACCAGTTCGCTGGCATCCCAGGCCGCCCAGCCCGCACGGTCTTCGCCCAGGTACGCGGCGAAGGCCTTCTGCCCCCACGGCACCCGTGTGGGCGCGACGATCGGCGAGAAGGCCGACACGCTGCGGTAGCGGCCCGGATTGCGCAGCGCGATCACCAGCGCGCCGTGGCCACCCATCGAATGCCCGCTGATCCCGCGCGCCGCCGTCGCTGGCAGGTGCGCCTCGACCAGCGCCGGCAGCTCGTCCACGATGTAGTCGTACATCCGGTAGTGCGTGGCCCACGGCTGCTCGGTGGCATTGAGGTAGAAACCGGCGCCCTTGCCCAGGTCGTAGCCGTCCGCATCGGGGACGTCATCGCCACGCGGGCTCGTGTCCGGCGCCACCAGGATCACCCCGTGCTCGGCGGCATAGCGCTGCGCACCGGCCTTGGTGATGAAGTTCTGCTCGGTGCAGGTCAATCCGCTCAGCCAGTACAGCACCGGCAGCCGACGCGAGGCGGCCTGCGGCGGCAGATAGACCGCGAATGTCATCTCGCAGCCCAGCACCTGCGAGCGGTGCCGGTACACGTCCTGCCAACCGCCGGAAGCGGCGCGGTGTTCAATGCGTTCCATGATGTTTCCCCCGCGGGCGGCGCGCGGTTGCCACGCCGCCCGGCATGATCAGTAGTGGACCACCGAGCGGATCGACTTGCCTTCGTGCATCAGGTCGAATGCCTCGTTGATCTGCTCCAGGCCCATCGTGTGGGTAACGAACGGCGCCAGTTCGATGTCGCCCTTCATGGCATCCTCGACCATGCCCGGCAGCTGGCTGCGGCCCTTGACGCCGCCGAAGGCGGTGCCCTTCCAGGAACGGCCGGTGACCAGCTGGAACGGACGGGTGGAGATCTCCTGGCCCGACCCGGCCACGCCGATGATCACCGACTGGCCCCAGCCGCGGTGCGCGCATTCCAGCGCGGCGCGCATCACGTTGACGTTGCCGATGCACTCGAAGGTGTGGTCCACGCCCCACGTGGTCATCTCGACGATGACCTGCTGGATCGGCTTGTCGTGATCCTTCGGGTTGACGCAGTCGGTGGCACCAAACTGCCGCGCCAATGCGAACTTGGACGGGTTGGTGTCGATCGCGAAGATGCGACCGGCCTTGGCCTGGCGCGCCCCCTGGATCACCGCCAGGCCGATGCCGCCGAGGCCGAACACGGCCACGCTGTCGCCTTCCTGGACCTTGGCGGTGTTGTGCACCGCGCCGATGCCGGTGGTGACGCCGCACCCGAGCAGGCACACATGTTCCGGGTTGGCGTCCGGGTTGATCCTGGCCAGCGAGACTTCGGCCACCACGGTGTACTCGCTGAAGGTCGAGCAGCCCATGTAGTGATAGATCGGCTCGCCGTTGTACGAGAAGCGGGTGGTGCCGTCGGGCATCACGCCCTTGCCCTGGGTGGCGCGCACGGCGACGCACAGATTGGTCTTGCCCGACGTGCAGAACAGGCACTGGCCGCACTCGGCGGTGTACAGCGGAATCACGTGGTCGCCCGGCTTGACGCTGGTGACGCCCTCGCCCACTTCCACCACGATGCCGGCGCCTTCGTGGCCGAGCACGGCCGGGAACAGGCCTTCCGGATCATCACCGGACAGCGTGAAGGCGTCAGTGTGGCAGACGCCGGTGTGGGTGATCCGCACCAGCACTTCGCCCTTCTGCGGCGGAGCGACATCGATCTCGACGATCTTGAGCGGTTCGCCAGCGGCGAAGGCAACGGCAGCACGGGATTTCATCGGGAACTCTCCAGGACGGGAAACGGATCGGGACAGGGCGCGGTCGCCCGCGCTTACTTCAGGTAGGACCGGATCAGCACGCTCATTTCGCGCACGCGTGCCTCGCGCTGCGCGTCGGACTGCGCCGGCTGACCAAACTCTTCACGCAGGTGCGCCTCCATCACTTCGGACATCAGCCCGTTGACGGCGCCGCGGATGGACGCGATCTGCTGCAGCACCGGGCTGCAGTCCGCGCCGCCCTCCAGCGCGCGCTCCAGCGCATCGCACTGGCCGCGGATGCGGCGCACACGGGCCAGGACGCGCTTCTTCTCCTGTGGCGAATGCGGCATGGACGCGACCTCGGAACTATAGTGGGGGTGAGTATACACGAGCGATCTCCTCAGGTTTCGTCCGGGGCCCTTCCGTGCCGGCTGAACGGGGCTGTCCGGCCATCCCTGCCCAGCAGTTCCACCGTATAGCCGGGCACCGGCATGCCGGGCACCTCCATCCCGGGCGATCCGGCCGGCATGCCCGGCAGCAGCAGGCCACGCGCGAGCGGGCGTTCGCGCAGCAGGCGCTGGATATCGGTGGCGGGGATATGCCCCTCGACGATATAGGGCCCCACTTCCGCGGTGTGGCAGGCGGCCTTGTCCAGCGGCACGCCCAGGCGCTGCTTGACCGTCATCAGGTCGTCGGTATCGCGCACCTCCACGCTGAAGCCGGCGCGCCGCACATGGTCGACCCAGATGCCGCAGCACCCGCAACTGGCACTCTTGTGCACCACCATGTGCCCCGCCGGGGATACCGGCGCCGCAGCGGACTGCGCATCGGCAGCGGCGGGTGCTGCGGTGGTCGGCGCGGGCGGCTGCGCGCATGCGGCCAGGGCCAGGCTGGCGCCAGCGAAGGCAACAAGACGAAGAAGGCGGAGGTGCTGCATGCGAAGAGTCCTTGCGGTATCCGTGGGCCACGGCGGTTCCGCAATCTAGGAAGCGGCGCCCGTCGCGGCGATGACGCGCGCATTACATCCTCGTAATGCGCGGGTCATCCTGCCGTGCGGTCGCTGTCATACAGTAGCCGGCGCAGGTGTACACGACGCGGTCGTGCCCAGGAAGGATGCAGGCGGGCCAACGAATGAAACTGCTGGTGGTCGAGGACGAACCCAAGACCGGCGAGTACCTGCGCCAGGGGCTGAGCGAAGCGGGCTTCGTGGTGGACCACGCGCGCAACGGGCTGGATGGACATCATCTGGCGATGACCGGAGCGTACGATCTGATCGTGCTCGATGTGATGCTGCCGGACGTGAGCGGCTGGCACATCGTGCAGGCGCTGCGTGCTGCCGGGCGCACCACGCCGGTGCTGTTCCTGACCGCGCGCGACAGCGTCGGCGACCGGGTCAAGGGCCTGGAGCTGGGCGCGGACGACTACCTGGTCAAACCGTTCGCCTTCGTTGAACTGCTGGCGCGGCTGCGCACGCTGCTGCGCCGTGGCCACCTGCACCCGCAGCAGGACCGCCTGCAGGTTGCCGATCTGGTGCTCGACCTGCCGCGCCGTCGCGCCACCCGCGCCGGCCAGCGGCTGGTGCTCACCCACAAGGAATTCACCCTGCTGGAACTGCTGGTGCGCCGGCGCAACGAGGTACTGCCCCGCTCGCTGATCGCCTCGCAGGTATGGGACATGAATTTCGACAGCGACACCAACGTCATCGACGTGGCCATCCGCCGGTTGCGCGCCAAGATGGATGACGGTTTCGAACGCAAGCTGATCGTCACCGTGCGCGGCATGGGGTATGTGCTCGATGCCGGCGACGCCGACCCACCGGCATGAGGCCGCTATCGCTTACCGCGCGCCTGACCGTGCTGTTCGCCGCGGTCTCCACCGTGGTGCTGGCCGGCCTGGGCGCGCTGATCCTCTCCACCGTGCAGCAGCATTTCGTGCAGCAGGACGACCGTTACCTGGACAACAAGGTGCGGCTGATCGCGTCCATCGTCGCCGATGCCCCGCCCGACCAGGCCGGGGTGCGCCTGGCCGAGGCGCTGGACCACCAGGCCGGCTTCAGCGCCGAGGTGCTGCGCGGCGATGGCAGCCTGCTGTACCGCTCGGCCGGCGCCGCACTGCCGGCTCCCACCAGCGTCGCGCGGGCCTGGCACCGCGACGCGCAGGGACGCGACCACCGGCTGCGCCATGTGCGCACCACCGCCGATCCCGCACACGGCCCGCTGCAGATCACCGTGCTGCTGGACACCGCACCGCATACCCGCTTCCTGCAGGACTTCACCGGCCGCCTGGCGCTGTACGTGGCGGCCTCGGCGCTGCTGATCGGCCTGCTCGGCTGGCTTGCGGCACGGCGTGGCCTGGCGCCCCTGCGCGCGATGGCCGCGCGTGCCCGCGAGGTCACCGCCGAGCGCCTGGACCAGCGCATGCCGCTGCAGCCGGCGCCGCCGGAGATCGCCGAACTGGCTGCCCATCTCGATGCGATGCTGGCGCGTCTGCAGGCCGACTTCCAGCGCCTGAGCGAGCTGTCCTCGGACATCGCGCACGAACTGCGCACGCCGATCACCAACCTGCTCACCCAGACCGAAGTGGCGCTGGCGCGGCCACGCAGCGCGGCCGAGTACCAGGATGTGCTGCTGTCCAACGCGGAAGAACTGCAGCGCCTGAGCCGGATGATCGGCGACATGCTGTTCCTGGCGCGCACCGAGCACGGCGGCGGGCTGCCCGAGGCCGGCACGGTGGTGCTGGAGCGGGAGGTGACCGAACTGTTCGATTTCTACGACGCGCTCGCCGAGGAACGCGGCATCACGCTGGCGCTGCACGGCCAGGGCCAGGTGCGCGGCGACCGGCTGATGCTGCGCCGCGCGCTCGGCAACCTGCTGTCCAATGCACTGCGCCATACCCCGCGCGGCGCCACCATCGCGGTGACGGTGGCAGACACGGCGGGGGCCACCGAGGTGACCGTGCGCAATCCCGGCCCGCCCATTCCGGCCGATGCCCTGCCCCATCTGTTCGAACGCTTCTTCCGTGCCGAGCGTTCGCGCACCCGCGGCGACGCCGATGGCGCCGGGCTTGGGCTGGCGATCACACGCGCGATCATGCTGGCCCACGGCGGCACCCTGTGCGTGGCCTCCGGGCCGGCGGCGACCTGTTTCACGCTGCGCTTTGGCGCGTGACACAATCAATCCGGACCACCTCCGTCCAGGCCGGGCGCATCGCCCGCACTCGCCGCCAAGGACACCGCATGCGCTTCCTGGTCAACATCGACGTGGACAACCTCGACCACGGCATCGCCTTCTACACCCGCGCATTCGGCCTGCACCCTGGCCGCCGCTTCGGCGCCGATGGCGTGGAGCTGCTGGGCGGCCCCGCGCCGGTCTACCTGCTGGCCAAGCCCGCCGGCAGCGCGTCCACGCCGCAGGTGCGCGACCGCCGCGACTACCGCCGGCACTGGACGCCGCTGCACCTGGACTGGGTTGTGGATGACCTCGACGCTGCCCTCGCACGCGCAATACAGGCGGGCGCGCGCGTCGAGCAGGCACCGGCCACGCATGCATGGGGCCGGATCGCGCTGCTGGCCGATCCTTTCGGGCACGGCTTCTGCCTGCTGCAGTTCCTGGGCGACGGTTACGACGCGATCAGCACCGGCTGACGCCGCGCTGCGGTGATTACAGCCCGATGCGGTGAACGTGGAGCGCGGTGATCGCGCCGTTGCGGCTCTGCAGGCTGATCCGCAGCTGCACCTGCAGCGGCGTGCGCTCGCCACCGCGCTTGACCAGCAGGCCGTGCAGCGTGGCCTGGTAACGGCAGTCCAGTTGATGCTCGCCGCCGTTGCACTGGTGGAAGCCCAACCCACGCAGACAGGCGTCGGACGCCAGACAGGCGGTACTGTCCGGCCGGGTGTGAAGCCATTCCCGGAGATCCCCGGCCAGCGCGGCTTCTGGATTCATCCACTGCCGCGACAGGTGCCGCGCCAGGGGCGAGTCGCCCAGCGCCTTGACGTCCACGCTGATGCCCGGGCCATCGGAGCAGCCCGCAGCCGCCAGCAGACCGATGGTGATCAGCACGCCGGCCAGCACGCTGCCAGGCCGTTGCCGGAGGCGGCCCATCCGTGGCGCTGCACGCGTCTGTCGCATCACGTCCCTGCCCTGCTGTTGGCCCGGCCCCGGGCGCCCTGGCGGATCATGTCGAGTGCCCGCGGGAGACGTCAACACGGCCTGCCGCACGCGCATCGGCGCGCGGCAGGCCCGGACCGCACCGCTTATGGGGTCGCGGCGGGAGCAGCGGGCACGGGCGGTGCAGCCGGTGCTGCAGCGGTCGCGTCCGGGGTGATCCGCCAGATCGTGTTGGCCAGGTCATCGGCCACGATCAGCGCGCCGCGCGGGTCCAGTGTGACGCCGACGGGACGCCCGCGAGTCAGCCCATCGTCGCCGTGGAAGCCGGTCGCAACGTCGATCGGATCGCCTGCCGGACGACCCTCGCGGAACGGCACGAACACCACCTTGTAGCCGACCGGTGGGTTGCGGTTCCAGCTGCCGTGCTCGCCCACGAACACGCCGTCGGCGAAGCGCGCGCCCATTGCCGGCGACGAGAACGCCACGCCGAGCGCGGCCACATGCGAGCCCAGCGCGTAATCGGGCACCAGCGCCGAGGCAACCTTGGCCGGGTCCTGCGGCATCACCCGCCGATCCGGGTGTTTGCCCCAGTAACTGTAGGGCCACCCGTAGAAGCCGCCATCGCGCACCGAGGTGAGGTAGTCCGGCACCAGGTTCGGGCCGATCTCGTCGCGCTCGTTGACCACCGCCCACAGCGCACCGGTACCAGGCTGGATGGCCAACGCGGTTGGATTGCGCAGGCCGGTAGCGTAGTCGCGATGCGCGCCGGTGGCGACGTCCACCTGCCAGACGCGGGCACGGTCCACCTCCACTGCCATGCCGCGCTCGGTGATGTTGCTGTTGGAGCCGATGCCCACGTACAGGTAACGGCCGTCGGCACTGGCGGCCAGCGACTTGGTCCAGTGATGGTTGATCGCGGACGGCAGTGGGGTCAGCGTGACCGGCGCGCCGCTCGCGCGGGTCTGGCCCGGCTGGTAGTCGAAGCGCACCAGCGCATCCTGGTTGGCCACGTACAGCGCATTGCCGATCAGCGCCAACCCGTAGGGCGCATTGAGCGTGTCGGCAAACACGGTCTTCAGTTCATAGATGCCGTCGCCATCGGCATCGCGCAGCAGGGTCAGGCGGTTGCCGCCCTTGACCGCCGTGTTGCCCTTGGCCTTGATGCGGCCGGCGATCACGTCCTTGGGCTTGAGATTGGGTGCGCTGCCACCGCGTCCCTCGGCCACCAGAATGTCGCCGTTGGGCAGGACCAGAGTCTGCCGCGGGATCGCCAGGTCGGTGGCGATCGCGGTGATGCGATACCCGTCCGGCACGGTTGGCACCCGGTCGCCCCAGGTCGCCGGCTTGGCGATGGTCATGTCCGGCATCAGCCCCCGGTGCGGTGCCGGCAGCTCGGGCGCGTTGCCGTACTGGTGCATCTGCGGTGCCTGGCCGCAGGCGGCCAGCGTGGCGGCCAGGACCGATACCGCGATGACGCGGGCGACAGGACGGTTCATCGCACACCTCCCACGCGCAGGCTGGCAAACCCGATCCAGGCTGCCACCAGTGCCAGCACGGTCGCCACGGCCGACAGCAGCAGTGCGGTCGGCATGATGGCCCACGCGTCGCGTGCGTGATGCAGGGCGTTGATGAACCCCACGATCCACGTGGCGACCAGTACCAGCAGGTAACCCAGCCGGCGGCGGCCACGGGCCAGGCCGACAACCGCACACAACAGTGCGAGGCTGGTCATCACCATCGCGCCGATCAGCAGCCAGGACGCGAAGTTGCTCCACTGGATCTCGTAGGTGCTCCAGTAGGCGTAGTCGGCCAGCAGCGCACCGAGAAACAGCGGCAGCACGCCGCCGAGCACGGCGGCGTGGAGCGGATGGATGGACCAGACAGGGGTCCGGATGGCAGACGATGCCATGACACTCTCCTCAACGACGGGGGCAGGAATGTCGCCATGCTGCCACCCGCCTGTGTGGAGCTTGTGAGCGTCGGTGCGCTACTGCAGCTTGCCATCCCTGGAGGTATCGCCGCCTTGCGTGATCACCCGCGTCGTGATCTGGTCGGCCGCCGCATCGCTGCGCGACAGCTCCAGGCGGCCTTCCTCGCCCTTGGAGAACAGGCCGGCAGAGAACTGCCCGGCGTTGGAGATGGTGACAATCATCGCCGACCCGTCCGGCCCCACTTTGATGCCCGCACGATCGCGCATCCTGTGGCCTACGCCATGCGGCGCATCCAGGGCAACGGCGGCACTGCCATCGGCCATCGTACCGATGCCGCCGCGCTCGTGACCGGTGATGTCGTAGATGGTCAGGCCCGCCGCGCGCGCATTGCGCCTGTGGTCGGCGGGGTCTTCGGCGATCTGCACGCGGGTGCGTCCCTCGCTGTCCACCACGGTGAGCTTGTGCGTGCGGATTTCCGGCACGATCGGCGCCTCCGGCTGCGCCACCGTGGTACCGATCAACGCCAGTGATGCGCCCAGCGCGAACATGGTCGCGGCCATCATGCGTCCGCGGCGGGCGTTGCGTTCCAACGTCGCCACACGCTGGCGAAGGTCCTGGTCGGGGTTCTGGTTCTGCATCGTATCCTCCTTGTCATGGCGTGTTGCCGATCCATGCGGCGCACTGCGTCACGGCGACGCTGCACGGGGTTCGATCGCAGCGTAGTACCGCGCGCCGGGCACGGCCCAGTGACGTAAGTCGCCATGAAGAAGGTCACGCCGCCGCGCGGCGCGCGCCTCACACCGGCTCGCGCAGCATGTCCACGAACGCGCGCAACGCCGAGGACATCTGCCGCTGGCGCGGGTAATACAGCACGAAGCCGGGAAACGGCTCGCTCCAGTCTTCCAGTACGGCCACCAGCCGGCCGTCGTCCAGATACGGCCGCGCGGCGTCTTCTAGCACGTAGGCCAAGCCCAGTCCGTCCAGCACCGCCTGCAGCACCGTGTGCTGGTCACCGAGCGTGAGCCGGCCCGGCACGTCGATCTCCAGCGCCTGGCCATCGCGATCGAACTGCCACTTGTACAGATGGCCACTGGCGAAGCGGAAGCGCACGCATTCGTGGTTGGCCAGATCACGCGGATGCTGCGGCGTCGGGCGGTCCTGCAGATACGCGGGTGCGCCGACGATCAGGCCACGCAGCGGCGGCCCGAGCGGCACCGCCACCATGTCTTCGGGAACGAACTCGTGCAGCCGCACGCCGGCGTCGAAGCCGCTGGCGACGATATCGACCAGCCCGTCGTCCTGCGCCAGCTCGATGCGCACGTCCGGATGGCCACGCAGGAAGCGGGCCAGACGCGGGCCCAGCTGGGTATGCACGGCAGCGCGGGTGGCGTTGATGCGCAGCAGGCCCGCCGGTGCGGCGCGGAAGTGGTTCATCTCCTCCAGCGCGTCATGAACCTGACCGAGCGCGGGCTGCAGGCGCTCGAGCAGGCGTTGGCCGGCCTCGGTGAGGGCCACGCTGCGGGTCGTGCGATGGAACAGACCGACCCCCAGGCGCTCTTCCAGCGCGCGGATCGCATAGCTGACCGCCGAGGTGGACAGGGCCAGTTCGGCCCCCGCACGGCGGAAGCTGCGGTGCCGCGCCACGGCGGCGAACGCGGCCAGGTGGGTGAGGTTGTCAGTGACCATGATTATCCAGTCTGACTTGATGAATCATGCCGATATCCTGACTGCCTGTGCACTGCGTCGGGGCGTATTGTAAAGCGCCTTTCTACAAACCTGCCAAGGATTCCCCATGTCCCTCGCCCACGGTTATGCCGTTCACGACCAGACTGCCCCGCTGGTCCCGTTCTCGTTCGAGCGCCGCGCGGTCGGCCCGGACGATGTCCGCATCCAGATCCTGTACAGCGGCATCTGCCACTCCGATCTGCACCAGGCGCGTGACGATTGGGGTGGCTCGATTTTCCCGATGGTGCCGGGCCACGAGATCATCGGCCGGGTCACCGAGGTCGGTGCCAACGTCACCCGCTTCAAGGTCGGCGACCACGCCGGCGTGGGCTGCATGGTCGATTCGTGCCGCCACTGCGATGCCTGCGACCAGGACCTGGAGCAGTACTGCCAGAAGGGTGCCACGTTCACCTACAACAGCACCGAGCGCGACAGCGGCCAGCCGACGTTCGGCGGCTACTCCGACCACATCGTGGTCGAGCAGCGCTTCGTGGTGAAGGTGTCCGACAGGCTGGACCTGAAGGCCGCCGCGCCGCTGCTGTGCGCCGGTATCACCACGTATTCGCCGCTGCGCCATTGGAAGGTCGGCCCCGGCCAGAAGGTCGGCGTGATCGGCCTGGGCGGGCTGGGCCACATGGGCGTGAAGTTCGCCAAGGCGATGGGCGCCACCGTGGTGATGATCACCACCACGCCGGAAAAGGGCGCCGACGCCAAGCGCCTCGGTGCCGATGAGGTGCTGGTGTCGCGCGATCCGGCGCAGATGAAGGCGCATGCCGGCAGCTTCGACTTCCTGCTCAACACCATTCCGGTGAGCCACGACACCAACCCGTACATGTCCCTGCTCAAGCGCGATGCGACCATGTGCCTGGTCGGCGTGCTGACCGAACTGGATCCGCCGCTGATGGGCGCGTCCATGATGTTCGGTCGCAAGCACATCACCGGCTCGGCGATCGGCGGCATGGCCGAGACGCAGGAAATGATGGACTTCTGCGCCGAGCACGGCATCGTCAGCGACGTGGAAGTGATCGACATCAAGACCGTCAACGAGGCGTGGGAGCGCATGGCGCGCAACGATGTGCGCTACCGCTTCGTGATCGACATGGCCACGCTTGGCGCACAGGCCGCCTGAACACGGTCTGCGCCGGACGCTCCTGCAGCGTCCGGCGCGGCACGGGCGCGCCCGTACAATGCGCGCATCGTCCAAGCGGTGCGCGCGCCATGAATGTGTATGTTCTGCTGGGCCTGGCGATTGTGTTCGAAGTGATCGCCACCAGCCTGCTCAAGGCCTCCGATGGCTTCACCCGGGTGTGGCCCTCGCTGGGCACCGTGGTCGGCTATGCCGCCGCGTTCTATCTGCTCGCACTCACGCTCAAATCCATTCCCACCGGGATCGCCTACGCGATCTGGTCCGGTGCGGGCATCGTGCTGATCTCGCTGATCGGCTGGGCGGTGTTCAAGCAGAAACTGGATGCACCGGCGCTGATCGGCATGGGTCTGATCGTGGCCGGCGTGGCGGTGATCAATCTGTTCTCGAAAGCGTCCGCCCATTGAGACAGGCGTACCGACCCACGGTCGGTACCCCTGCCCTGACGGTGGTCAGTAAGCGAACTGTTTGAAGACCGGGTCGATGCTGCCCTTCCACGCGCCGTGGAACAGCGCCAGCTTGCGGTCGGCCGGCGTCAGGCCGGTATCGACGATTTCCTGCAGTACGTCCAGGAAGTGGCTTTCGTCCTGGCCATCGGCGTTGCGTGCGGCACGGCGCTGCAGCCCGGCCACGGCGATCTTCACCGCTTCGCGCGCCAGGTCGCGCACGGTACCGCCGCGGAACGGCAGCTTCAACGCATGGCGCGGCACGCCGTCGCGCAGCGCGTGGCGCTCGGCCAGGCTGAAATCGCGCACCAGATCCCAGGCTGCATCCAGTGCAGCATCGTCGTAGAGCAGCCCGACCCAGAACGCCGGCAGCGCGCACAGGCGGTTCCACGGGCCGCCATCGGCACCCCGCATTTCCAGGTACTTCTTCAGGCGCACTTCCGGGAAAGCGGTGGTCATGTGATCGGACCAGTCGCGCAGCGTCGGCAGCTGGCCCGGCAGCACCGGCAGCTTGCCGACCATGAAATCGCGGAAGCTCTGGCCGCTGGCGTCGTGGTACGTGCCATCGCGGTAGGAGAAGTACATCGGCACGTCGAGCAGGTAGTCCACATACCGCTCGTAGCCGAAACCGTCTTCGAATACGAAGTCGAGCATGCCGGTGCGGTCGGCATCGGTATCGGTCCAGATGTGCGAGCGGTAGCTCTGGTAGCCGTTCGGCTGGCCTTCGGTAAACGGCGAGTCGGCGAACAGGGCGGTGGCGATCGGCTGCAGTGCCAGCGACACGCGGAACTTCTTCACCATGTCCGCTTCGGTGGCGTAGTCCAGATTGACCTGCACCGTGCAGGTGCGGGTCATCATGTCCAGGCCGAGCGAGCCGACCTTGGGCATGTAGTCGCGCATGATCCGGTAGCGCCCCTTGGGCATCCACGGCATCTCGTCACGCCGCCATTTCGGCTGGAAGCCCATGCCCAGGAAACCCAACTGCAGCTCGCCGGCCACCTGGGCCACTTCGTTGAGGTGGGTGCCGGTTTCCACGCACGTCTGGTGGATGGTCTCCAGCGCCGCGCCGGACAACTCCAGCTGGCCGGCCGGTTCCAGCGTCACCGAGGCGTTGTCGCGCAGCAGTGCAATGGTGCGGCCGCCTTCCTGCACCGGTGCCCAGCCGAAGCGGGTCAAGCCGTTGAGCAGGGCCTCGATGCCGCGGTCGCCGTCAAAGGTCGGCGGGCGCAGGTCGTCCAGGCGGAAGCCGAACTTCTCGTGTTCGGTGCCGATGCGCCACTGCGCCTTGGGCTTCTCGCCGGAGGCCAGCGTGGCGACCAGTTCATTTCGGTCGGTAATCGGCGTCTCGGCGACGTGGCTGGGGCTCGACAAGGGGAGGCTCGCAGTATTCTGGTCAGGGCGGGGATGTGGGGACCACGCCCCGGCATCGCAAGGGCGCACTATATCGTGGCGTTCCCCACCGTCGTGTCACCGTGACGGTTTTCAGCATCCCACCGGGAAGGACTTGACGCTGCTGCGAGTCATTCCGCCATCCCCGTCCTGCCCGCCCTAGACTGTGGGCATGAACAGAGCCCGCCATCAGGAAGTTCACCGCTCCGACCGCGCCGGTTGGCTGCGCGCAGCCGTGCTGGGCGCCAACGACGGCATCGTCTCGGTGGCCGGGCTGGTGGTCGGTATCGCCGCCAGCGGCGCATCGGCCACCACCGTACTGGCCACCGGCATCGCCGGCACCGTGGCCGGAGCGATGTCGATGGCGGCTGGCGAGTATGTGTCGGTGCAGTCCCAAGCCGATACCGAACAGGCCGACCTGCTGGTGGAGAAGCGCGAACTGCGTGACGACCCGCACAGCGAACTGCAGGAGCTGGCCGCGATCTACCGGCATCGTGGACTCACTGCCGAGCTGGCCCACGAGGTCGCGGTGCAGCTCACCGCGCACGACGCACTGGGTGCGCACGCGCGCGACGAGCTGGGCATCACCGAGGAACTGCGCGCCCGGCCGATACAGGCGGCACTGGCATCGGCCGGCGCGTTCGCCGTTGGCGCCGCGCTGCCGGTGGTGACCGCGCTGCTCGCCCCGCACGCGCAGGTGGCCCAGATCACCACCGCCGTCACCTTGGTCGGCCTGGGCCTGACCGGTGCCATCGCCGCACGCGTTGGTGGCGCACGCCCCCTGCGCGGCGCGCTGCGCGTGATGTTCTGGGGCGCGCTGGCAATGGCGGCGGCCGCAGCGATCGGCCAGTTGTTCGATACTGCACTGTAATGGACACGCGCACGCCCCCCGTTTCCCTGCTGGCCGAGATGGCAAGCCTGGCCGACTGCCAACGCGCCGGCGGCTATGCCTGCATCACCGCGCGCCGCGAACATGGGGCCTCGTCGGTGGACATTCCGCAGCCGCAGTTCGCGATTCTGCTGCAGGGGCGCAAACAGGTATCCACCGCGCAGCAGTCGCTGGTGCTGGCACCGGGCGATCTGTTCCTGATCACCCGGCGCTGCCGCATCGACGTGGTGAACATCCCCGATCCGGCGTCCGGCCTGTACCTCAGCGCGATCGTGCCGCTGTGCGGTGAAGCGCTGTCGGCCGCGCGGGTGCTGTGGAACGAGCCGCTGCCGGAGGCCGGCGACGCGCTGGCGCGCCTGCCGCTCGACGCGCATGCCGACCACCTGCGGCAGTGGCGTCACGCGCTGGAACAGGGGCGGTACACCGAGGCGCGGCTGGCCCTGGCATCGCTGGTGGTGGCCTTCTGCCGCCGCGGACATGGCAGCCTGCTGGTGCCACCCGAGCCGAGCCTGGGCGAGCGCATCCGCGACCTGATTGCCGCACAGCCCGAACGCGACTGGCAATCACGCGATTTCGAGCAGCAGCTTGGACTGAGCGGCGCCACCCTGCGCCGGCGTCTGGCCAGCGAACGCGCCAGCGTGCGCGAGCTGATCACCGACGCACGCCTGGCCCACGCGATGAACCTGCTCTACACCACGCGCCTGCCATTGAAGACCGTGGCCGCACGCGTGGGCTACCGCTCGCTGGGCAGCTTCAGCAGGCGCTTCGCCGCGCGTTACGGCCTGGAGCCGGCCGCGATCGGCAACAGCTGAGCGATCGCGAGCGGATCGCGCCGCATTCTGAGCGGAACGCGGAGCGGCCGGCGCGCAGCATGGACGTCCCGCGGCGCTGCCGCTCTGTCTGGACACCTGCATGCCCTTCCTCCGCGTTCGCCCGCTCGTCGCCGCACTGGTGCTGGCCGCCGTTGCCGGTCCCGCCTTCGCCACCACGTCCCACCTGCCGCGCACCCAGGTGCCGGGCGTCTATCACCAGCAGATCGGGACGCTGCAGGTCACCGCGCTGTTCGACGGCACTGTCGCACTGGGCCGCGAAGAACTGGTGGGCATCGCCCCCGGCGCGGTCACCCGCCTGCTCGACCATCGGTATGTGCCCGAGGATGGCAAGGGCCTGCAGACGGCGGTCAACGCCTACCTGGTCCAGCGCGGCAACCACCTCACCCTGGTCGACACCGGCACCGCGCAGTGCTTCGGCCCCGGGCTGGGCCAGGTGCTGGGCAACCTGCGCGCCGCCGGCTACGACCCGGCCGAGGTGGACGACGTCCTGCTCACCCACGCCCACCCGGACCATCTATGCGGCCTGCTGGATGCGCAGGGCGGCACTGCCTATCCCAACGCCACGGTCTGGCTGTCGGCCGCCGATGCCGGCTACTGGCTGGACCCGGCCAGCGAAGCCAACGCACCGCAGGGCGTCCGCTTCGCCTTCGCACTGGCACGCAAGGCGGCAGCACCGTATGAGGCAGCGGGAAAACTGCGTCGTTTCCGGGCCGGGCAGGCGCTGCCGGCCGGGGTCAGCGCGCTGGACAGCCACGGCCATACCCCCGGACATGTGTCCTGGAAGATCGACGCCGCGCCCGGCCAGGCGTTGCTGGTCTGGGGCGACATCGTGCATTTCCATGCGGTGCAGTTCGCACAGCCAGCGGCCGCGTACGAAGCGGACAGCGACCGCGACGCCGCCATCGCCAGCCGCCGCCGCATGATGGCCGAGGCGGCCGACCAGGGCTGGTGGGTCGCCGGTGCGCACCTGCCGTTCCCGGGCCTGGGCCACGTACGCCGCGAAGGCGACGCATTCGCCTGGGTCCCGGGCGAGTTCACCCCCCTGCCCGCGCCCGGCGCGGAGTAACCCCGGGTCGGTGGCGCCGACCCGCGGTCGGGCCGGCACGCGCCGGTCAGGCGGTTTCCGGGGCCGGCTTGTTCAGGCCGAGCCAGCCGCCGATGATGCCGCGGGCCTCGTCCACGCCTTGGCGGGCGGGGCCGGAGAAGGTCTGCACGCTGACAGTGTCGCCGAACGAGGACTGCAGTTCCTTGCGCACCTTCTGCAGGGCGATGCCCTGCTGGCCCCGGCCGAGCTTGTCGGCCTTGGTCAGCAGCGCGTGCGCCGGCAGGCCGCGCTGGACCGCGTAGGCCAGCATCTGGCGGTCGTAGTCCTTCAGCGGGTGGCGGATGTCCATCACCACCACCAGGCCACGCAGGGCCTCGCGGGTGCGGAAATACTGGTCGATGAAGGCCTGCCAGTGCGCCTGGAGATCCAGCGGCACCTTGGCGTAGCCGTACCCGGGCAGATCGACCAGCTTGGCGTCCGGGGTGACTTCGAAGAACACCAGCTGCTGGGTGCGGCCGGGGGTCTTGGAGACCCGGGCCAGGCTGTTCTGGCGGGTCAAGGCGTTGAGGGCGCTGGATTTGCCGGCGTTGGAGCGCCCGGCAAAGGCGACTTCGGCCCCGACATCCTCCGGCAATTGCCGGGTGTTGTGGGCCGAAAGCAGGTAATGGGCACGTTCGAGGAGCAATGACATGGGCATAGGATCGCATGTCCGGGGCACCAACGCGCTGCCGCGGCCCGGTTTTGCTGCACTGCTGCGTTGACCGTGGCGTGAAACGGCATGGATAATCGGGCGATCCCCGCGACTGCACCCTGCAGCCGCCAGGCCGGTCCACACGGAGCTTCCGCATGCGCCACGCTCGCGTTCTTGCCGTTTCCGCTGTTGCTGTATCGCTGCTGGCCGCCGTTGCGGTCGCCCAGACCTCGTTGACCCCGTTGCCCGACAACGGGCCGATCAAGACCGCGTCGCTGGAGGTCGATTTCAGCAAGACCACCTGGGGCGATGCCAAGGCCGGGCAGACCAAGGCCGCCGCCTGCGCGGCCTGCCACTCCGCCGACGGCAATTCCACGGTGGAGATGTACCCCAGCATCGCCGGCCAGAGCGAGCGCTACGTCGCCCAGCAGATGGCCCTGATCGCCAACGGCCAGCGCACCTCCGGTGCCTCGGCGGCGATGGTGCCGTTCGTGCAGGACCTCACCCCGCAGGACATGCGCGACATCGGTGCGTATTTCGCAACGCAGAAAGCCAGTGCCGGGCTTGCCGACGACGGTCTCGTCAGCGAAGGTCCCTACGCCGGCAAAAAGTTCTACGAGATCGGCCAGCAGCTCTACCGCGGTGGCGATGCCGACCGCGGCATTCCGGCGTGCATGGCCTGCCACGGCCCCACCGGCGCCGGCAACCCGGGCCCGGCCTACCCGCACATCGGTGGCCAGCACGCGGCGTATGTCGCGCGCCGGTTGCAGGAGTACCAGGCCGGGGTCACCCACGAAACCGACAAGGCGCATTTCCAGATCATGGCCACCATCGCCCGGCAGCTCACCGAACAGGAGATCCAGGCGCTGGGCAGTTATCTGCAGGGCCTGCACAACCGCGCCGACGATGTCGCGGCGGCCCCCACGCGCACCGGTGCCGCACAGGCACCCTGAGCCCTGTCGCCGGCAGGTCGCGGCCGCTCGAGGCTCCCGGGCGACCGCCGGGACCGATGGCGGATGCGCCGCGCGCACGCGGCACGGTATGTTCACCAGCACGCCGGCGATAGGGCCGGCGTCGTTTTTTCCCGATGGAGATGGATGTAGATGAGTGTGATGCCCCGCCTGATGCTGCTGCTGCTTGCCCTGAGCCCGTTGAGTGCCCTCGCCGCCCCGGCCGCGCCGCTGAAAGAAGGCCGGGACTATGAACTGATCGAGGACGCCGGTCCGTTCGCGCCGCTGGCCGGCAAGGTCGAAGTGGTGGAGATGTTCGGCTACACCTGCCCGCACTGCGCCCACTTCGAACCGCAACTGGAAGCCTGGGCCGCCAAGCTGCCCAAGGATGTGCGCTTCACCCCGGTGCCCGCCGCGTTCGGTGGCGTGTGGGATTCGTTCGCGCGCGCGTATTACGCCGCCGACCAGCTCGGCGTCGCCAAGCGCAGCCACCGCGCCATGTTCGATGCGCTGCACGAACAGCGTTCGCTGCCGATGCAGAACATCTCGGCCGATGAACTGGCTGGCTTCTACAAGGGCTACGGCGTGACCCCGGACCGTTACATCGCCGCGCTCAAGAGCGAGGCGGTGGATGCCAAGGTCAAAGGCGCGCGCGCCTTCGCCCTGCGCGCCAAGGTGACGGGCACCCCGACCCTGATCGTCAACGGCAAGTACCGCGTCAAGGGCGATTCGTTCGAATCGATGCTGCGCAATGCCGATGCCCTGATCGCCCGCGCCCGTAGCGAAAGAGCGCGCTGAGTCGACGCTCGCTGAACCGTCACGCACCGTGCACGCGGGGGCCTGGCCACCGCATGTCATCATGTTCCCCTGGCCGTCGCTGCGCGTCGGCCCACCCTGTTCATCCGCTGGAGATGCTTCGATGAAAACCCGTTTCGCTATGACGTTGATGGCCCTGCTGCCGATCCTGGCCGCGTGCAAGGCCCAGGATGGCACCGCCAACACCGCCACCCCGACCGAGCCGGCCACCCCGGCGACGGCCCCGGCCAGCGAACCGGCCGCGCCGGCCACCCCGGCTGCCGCCGGCGAGACTGCCGCGGCGGCCGCGGCCACCGAGAACGCAGCGGCGCCGTCGCCGTCCGCCTCGGCACGCCCGACCGGCCCGGAACCGGTTGCCGGGACCGACTACGTGGTGATCGAGAACGGCCAGCCGTTCCAGCCGGCTACCGGCAAGATCGAAGTGGCCGAAGTGTTCGGCTACGTGTGCCCGGCCTGTGCCGCGTTCCAGCCGCTGATCGGGCCGTGGAAGGCCGGCCTGCCGAGCGACGTGAGCTTCGTCTACGTGCCGGCCATGTTCGGCAACACCTGGGATGACTACGGCCGTGCGTTCTACGCCGCGCAGAGCATGGGCCTGCAGGACAAGACCCACGAAGCGCTGTATGCCGCCATCCACGCCCAGCAGACCCTGAAGGGCGAGCGCGGCCGCGATTCGGTCGAGGACATCGCCAAGTTCTATTCCACCTTCGGCGCCGATCCGAAGCAGTTCGCCGCCACCATGAGCAGCTTCGCGGTCAACGCCAAGACCAATGCCGCCAAGCAGTTCGCGCAGCGCAGCGGCGTGACCGGCACCCCGTCGGTGATCGTCAACGGCAAGTACCTGGTCAAGGGCAAGAGCTTCCCGGACATGCTGCGCATCGCCGACCACCTGGTCGCGCGCGAACGCGCCGCCAAGGGCAACTGAGCACGGCTGCCAGCGAACCCGTCGTGACTTCCCCCGACACGCGGACCCTGCGCCTGCTCACGGCCAACATCCAGGCCGGCTCCAGCACCCGCCGCTACAGCGACTATGTGACCCGCAGCTGGTCGCATGCGCTGCCGGCGGGGCGCAAACGGAGCAGCCTGGATGCCATCGCCCGGCTCGCCAGCGGCCATGACATCGTGGGCCTGCAGGAGGCCGATCCGGGCAGCCTGCGTTCGGGCTTCACCAACCAGACCCACTATCTGGCCGAGCGCGCCGGCTTCAACTACTGGAGCCACCAGCCGAACCGCCGCATGGGCGGGGTCGCCTCCAGCGCCAACGGCCTGCTCAGCCGGCTCGAGCCGGTGGAAGTCCAGGACCACGCCCTGCCCGGCCGCATCGGCGGGCGCGGCGTGCTGCTGGCCAAATTCGGTGATGGCCCTCACGGCCTCGCGGTGGCGGTGGCGCACCTGTCGCTGGGCACCAACTCGCGCATGGCGCAGTTGGCCTTCATCGCCGAACTGCTGTCCGACCATCCCAACGCGGTGCTGATGGGCGATTTCAACTGCGTGGCCGATCGACCGGAAATGCAGGCGCTCTACCGCCACACGCGACTGCAGCCGCCGGGCTGCGTGGTGCCGACTTTCCCGAGCTGGCGCCCCGAGCGTGCGATCGACCACATCCTGGTCAGCGATGGCCTGACCATCCAGCGTACCGAAGCAGTGGCGGCCGCGTTTTCCGACCACCTGGCAGTGGGCATGGACCTGCAGGTTCCGACCAGCGCCCTGCGCTGACGCTCATGCCCGGCCACGCGCCGGGCCGATGTGCTGACGCAGCATCCACACCCGGTGTGCGATAAATCGCCCCTCCGCCGTCCAGGCATCGGAGCGTCCCCCGCCTCATGAGTACCCTGGAGCCGCATCCGCCCGAGGTGCGCACGCTTCGTCCCGTTTTTCTGCTTGCCGCCACCCTCGTGGCGGCATTCGCCATTCTGGTTGCCGCATTTCCCATCGATGCAGGCGTGGCGCTGCTGGACGCGCAGACCTGGGCCTCGCGCAACGTCGGCTGGTACTACCTGCTGGCGATGACGGTGTACCTGGTGTTCGTGGTCGGCGTGGCCCTGTCCGGCTACGGCAACGTCAAACTCGGTGCCGATCACGATGAGCCGGAGTTCAGCTATCTGTCCTGGGCCGGCATGCTGTTCGCCGCCGGCATCAGCATCACCTTGTTCTTTTTCTGCGTGTCCGAGCCGCTCACCCACTACCTGGTCCCGCCGCAGGGCGGTGTGGGCAGCGGCGAGGCCAGCGCGCGCCAGGCCATGCAGCTGCTGTTCCTGCACTGGGGCCTGCACGGCTGGGGCGTATTCGCGCTCGCCGCGATGGCACTGGCCTACTTCGCCTACCGCCACAACCTGCCGCTGGCCTTGCGTTCGGCGCTGTATCCGCTGATCGGCAAGCGCATCAATGGCCCGATCGGCTACACCGTGGATGCGCTGGGCATCGTGGCCACCGTGTTCGGGCTCGGCGCGGACATGGGCTTCGGCGTACTGCACCTCAATGCCGGGCTCAACACGCTGCTGCCGGTGCCACATGCCGCCTGGGTGCAGGTCGGGCTGATCGTGCTGATGATGGGCGCGGCGATCACCGTGGCAGTCTCCGGCGTGGAGAAGGGCGTGCGCTGGATGTCGGACATCAACATGCTGCTGGCGATCGGGCTGCTGCTGTTCATGCTGTTCGCCGGCCCCACCCAGTACCTGCTCAATGCGCTGATGCAGAATCTGGGCGACTACCTGGGCAACGTGGTCGGCAAGAGCTTCGATGTCTACGCCTACGGCGGCCGGCCGGACTGGCTGGGCAACTGGACGGTGTTCTACTGGGCGTGGTGGATCGGCTGGGCGCCGTTCGTGGGCCTGTTCATCGCCCGCATTTCGCGCGGCCGCACCATCCGCGAGTTCGTGTTCGGCGTGCTGCTGATTCCGCTTGGCTTCACCCTGGCGTGGCTGTCCATCTTCGGCAACAGCGCGCTGGACCAGATCCTGCACCACGACCAGGTACAGCTGGCGCAGATGGCCGTGGACACCCCACCGACCGTGCTCTACGCGCTGCTCGACAGCTATCCCTGGAGCCGCACCGTCATCACCGTCACGGTGATCGTCAGCTTCATCTTCTTCGTCACCTCCGCCGATTCGGGCACGGTGGTGTTGTCCACCCTGTCCTCCCACGGCGGCGCCCCCGAAGACGATGGCCCGCGCTGGCTGCGGGTGTTCTGGGGGGTGATGACCGGTCTGGTCACCGCCGGGCTGCTGCTGGCCGGCAGCATGGACGCGCTCAAATCGGCAGTGGTGCTGGCCTCACTGCCGTTCTCGGTGGTGCTGCTGCTGATGCTGTGGGGCCTGACCCGCGCGCTGGGCGAGGAATCCCAGCGCAGGAAGGCCTCGCAGTACTCGCCCACCCCGCTGATCGGGCAGTCCCGGCACCAGCGCGGCTGGCGCCAGCGCCTGACCCAGGCCGTGCATTTCCCGGTGCGCGACGAGGTCTACCGGTTCATGGACACCGACGTGCGCCCGGCCATCGAAGCGGTGGCCGCGCAGTTGCGCGAGCAGGGCCTGAATGTGCAGACCAGCTTCGAGCCAGGCCAGATGGAACTGGTGGTGGACCACGGCGAACAGCAGGTGTTCCGCTACCAGGTGGTGATGCGCGGCTACCTCACCCCGTCCTTCGCCGCGCAGCGCTTCCGCAACCAGCGCTACTACCGCGCCGAAGTCCACCTCTATGAGGGGGGACAGGACTACGAGCTGGTCGGCTACAGCCGCCAGCAGATCATCAACGACATCATCGACCAGTACGAGCGCCATCTGCAGTTCCTGCACCTCACGCGCTGACCTCGGCTGGTCTCCCGCTGCAAAGGAGTCATCGACATGCCCACCTTCCCCGATCAACTGCTGTACATCGGCGGCCGCTACGTTCCGTCACAGGGCGGAACGACCTTCGAGGTCATCGACCCGGCCAACGGCGAGGTGCTCGCCAACGTGCACAGCGCCAACCGCGACGATCTCGACGCCGCCGTGGCGAGTGCACGGACCGGCCAGAAAGCATGGGCCGCACTGACCACCGTGGAGCGCTCGCGCATCCTGCTGCGCGCGGTGGCCCTGCTGCGCGAGCGCAACGATGCATTGGCCGCGCTGGAGAGCCGTAACACCGGCAAGCCACTGAGCGAAACCACCGCCGTGGACATCGTCACCGGCGCAGATGTACTGGAGTACTACGCCGGCGTGATGCACGGCCTGGAAGGCAGCCAGGTGCCGCTGCGCGACAGCAGCTTCTTCTACACCCGGCAGGAACCGCTGGGCGTGGTCGGCGCGATCGGCGCGTGGAACTACCCGATCCAGATCGCTCTGTGGAAGGCCGCCCCGGCGCTGGCCGCCGGCAACGCGATGATCTTCAAGCCCAGCGAAGTCACGCCGCTGACCGCACTGAAGCTGGCCGAGATCTTCACTGAAGCCGGACTGCCCGACGGTGTGTTCAACGTACTGCCCGGCGATGGTGCCGGCGTGGGTTCGGCGCTGACCGAACATCCCGGCATCGAGAAGATCTCCTTCACCGGCGGCACCAGCACCGGCCGCAAGGTGATGGCCAGCGCCTCCAGCTCCACGCTCAAGGAGGTGACGATGGAGCTCGGCGGAAAGTCGCCGCTGATCGTCTGCGCCGACGCCGATCTGGACCTGGCTGCCGACGTGGCGATGATGGCGAACTTCTACAGCGCCGGTCAGGTGTGCACCAACGGCACCCGCGTGTTCGTGCCCAGGACCCGCCTTGCCGCTTTTGAAGGCAAGCTGCTGGAACGTGTCGCGCGCATCCGCATCGGCGATCCGCTGGCCAGCGACACCACCTTCGGCCCGCTCGTCAGCGCCGCACACATGCACCGCGTGCTCGAGCACATCGCCAGCGGCAGGGCCGAGGGCGCCCGGCTGGTCTGCGGCGGCGAGCGCCTCACCGACGGCGCGCTGGCCAAGGGCTGCTATGTGGCGCCGACCATCTTCAGCGACTGCCGCGATGACATGCGCATCGTGCGCGAAGAGATCTTCGGCCCGGTCATGAGCCTGCTGGCCTACGACGATGAGGAGGAGGCCGTGCGCCGCGCCAACGACACCGATTACGGGCTGGCGGCCGGCGTGGTGACCCCCGACCTCGCGCGCGCCCATCGCCTCATCCACCAGCTCGAGGCCGGCATCTGCTGGATCAACTGCTGGGGCGAATCGCCGGCACAGATGCCGGTGGGCGGCTACAAGCAGTCCGGCGTCGGCCGCGAGAACGGGCTGGCGACGCTGCGCGCCTACACCCGCACCAAATCCATCCAGATCGAGCTGGACCGCTACGCGTCGGTGTTCTGAACCGGCCCGACAAGGAGACGCTGCCATGAAGCGCGAGTACGACTACATCATCATCGGCGCCGGGTCGGCCGGCAACACACTGGCTGCGCGCCTGACCGAGGACGCCGGCATCAGCGTGCTGCTGCTGGAGGCCGGCGGTCCCGACTACCGGCTGGATTTCCGCACCCAGATGCCGGCTGCACTGGCCTATCCGCTGCAGGGCCGCCGCTACAACTGGGCCTATGAAACCGAGCCGGAGCCGCACATGGACAACCGGCGCATGGAATGCGGGCGCGGCAAGGGGCTGGGCGGCTCCTCGCTGATCAACGGCATGTGCTACATCCGCGGCAACGCGCTGGACTTCGACCAGTGGGCCTCGTTCGATGGCCTGGAGGACTGGAGCTACCACGACGTGCTGCCGTATTTCCGCAAGGCCGAAACCCGCGACATCGGCGCCAACGACTATCACGGCGGCGACGGCCCGGTCAGCGTGGCCACGCCGAAGAACGGCAACAACGTACTGTTCCATGCGATGGTCGAGGCCGGCGTACAGGCGGGCTATCCGCGCACCGACGACCTCAACGGCTACCAGCAGGAGGGCTTCGGCCCGATGGACCGGACCGTGACTCCGCGCGGCCGCCGTTCCAGCACCGCACGCGGCTACCTGGACATGGCCAAGGACCGCGATGGCCTGGAGATCGTGGTGCACGCCACCACCGACCGCATCCTGTTCGACGGCAAGCGCGCGGTGGGCGTGCGCTACCTGGCCGGCGGCAGCGCCACGCCGATCGATGCCCACGCACGCCGTGAAGTGCTGCTGTGCGCCGGTGCGATCGCCTCGCCGCAGATCCTGCAGCGTTCCGGCGTGGGCGCGCCGGCGCTGCTGGCATCGCTCGGCGTGCCGGTGGTGCACGATCTGCCCGGGGTCGGCGAGAACCTGCAGGATCACCTGGAGGTGTACATGCAGTACGCCTGCAAAAAGCCGGTGTCGCTGTACCCCGCCCTGCAGTGGTGGAACCAGCCGGCGATCGGTGCGGAGTGGCTGTTTGCCGGGACCGGCATCGGTGCCAGCAACCAGTTCGAGGCGGGCGGCTTCATCCGCACGCGCGAGGACTTCGAGTGGCCCAACATCCAGTACCACTTCCTGCCGGTGGCGATCAATTACAACGGTACCAATGCCGTCAAGGAGCATGGCTTCCAGGCGCACGTAGGCTCGATGCGCACGCCCAGCCGTGGCCGCGTGCACGCGCGTTCGCTGGACCCGCACGCGCATCCGTCGATCCTGTTCAACTACCAGTCCACCGACCAGGACTGGCAGGAGTTCCGCGACGCGATCCGGATCACGCGCGAGATCATCGCCCAACCGGCCCTGGACGCGTACCGCGGGCGCGAGATCAGCCCCAGTGCCGACTGCAGGACCGACGCCGAGCTGGACGCCTTCGTGCGCGCCCGCGCCGAGACCGCATACCACCCGTCGTGCTCCTGCGCGATGGGCACCGACGCGATGAGTGTGGTGGATGGCCAGGGCCGCGTGCATGGCATGCAGGGCCTGCGCGTGGTGGACGCCTCGATCATGCCGCGCATCATCACCGGCAACCTCAATGCCACCACCATCATGATTGCCGAGAAGATCGCCGACCGCATCCGTGGCCGCGCCCCGCTGCCGCGCAGCACCGCCCCCTATCACGTCGCAGGTGACACCCCCGCACGACAGCGCTGACGCGCCGCTGCTACGCCGGGGCGCCCGGCACCTGCGGGGAGGGCCGCCGGGCGGTCACCGTGCTGCCCACCGACGCCACCACTGTGCAGCCGATCGCGGTCCACTGCAGCGGGGTCAGGTGTTCGGCCAGCAGTCCCATCGCCAGCAGCGCGGCCACCGCCGGCTCCATGCTGATCAGGATGCCGAAGGTCTCCTTCGGCAGCCGCTTGAGCGCCATCATCTCCAGCGACATCGGGATGGCGCTCGACACGATCGCCACGCCCAGCCCGAACAGCAGGATCGCCGGGTCCAGCAGCGCCATGCCGGCATGCGCCACGCCCACCGGCACCACCACAAGCGCGGCCACGCACAGCCCCAGCGACACGGTGTGCCCGGCATGCAGATGGCCCGCGCGCTTGCCGAAGATGATGTACATCGCCCAGCATGCCGCCGCCCCGAGCGCGAACAGCACGCCGACCGGGTCCAGCGGCGCGCCATGCCCCAGCGGCAGAAGCAGCAGCAGCCCGATCAGCGCGCATCCCACCCAGACGAAATCCACCGGCCGGCGCGACGACCACATCGCCACCGCCAGCGGTCCGCAGAACTCGATGGCCACTGCGATCCCGAACGGGATCGTGCGCAGCGCCATGTAGAACATCAGGTTCATCGCGCCCAGGGTGATCCCGTAGCGGACGATCGCGCCGGCATCGGCGCGCGTGGTGGTCCACCGCCACGGCCGGAACACCGCCAGCAGCACCAGCGCCGAGAAGCCCACGCGCAGCGCGCTGGTGCCCTGCGCGCCGATCAGCGGAAACAGCTGTTTGGCAAAGGAGGTGCCCACCGACAGGGCGGTGACCGAGCCGAGGACGGCCAGGACGGGAATCAGCGAAGCATGGCGTGAGGTCGACATCGCGCCATCATAGTGCGCGCGGCCCGAAGCAAGGACTCGATGGCAGACGCCTCCCTGCATGTTTCGCGCATCCATGACCGCCGCCCACCGCCCCGACGGCTTCGACCGCGCCATCCCGGCCATCCTGCAGCGCGACAACGCCACGCCGCCGCACAGGACCACCGACGTCGTGCACCTGTCCGCCCCGGCCGCGCAGCGCCGCATCAAGCGCGTGCAGGAGACCGGCATCCTCCGTGCCAGGCGAGGGCAGGACGTGCCGCTCCGGCGGCGTCGTCAGGGTACCCGCGTGAAGTGGATGGTCATCAGGATCGGCTTGCCATCCTGGCTGAAGAACGCCTTGGATTCGGTCATCCGGTCGCGATCCGCGGCCACAGTGTAGATGCGTGTCGAGGCCGGGGTACCGTGGTCGACCAGCTGCATCACCAGCACGTTTGGCGCCGGCATGCTCAGCGAGGCCACGTCCGCGCCGTAGTTGCCGGTGATCGGGCCGGGCGTGCCATCCAGCGGCAGCGTGCTGTCGGCCGTCATCGTGGTGCCCCTGGGGTCGACGATCTCGGCGCGGGTGGTCCACCGGCCGTTGCCGGCGTCCTTGAATTCCAGCACCACGCGCCGGGGCCGCTGCGCCACCGGCATCGGCAGCGTGGCCACGTCGATCGCCCAGCGGCCGGCCAGCGGCGATACGGCCGGCGTGGCCGCCGTGACCGGCGCGGGACTGGCCTGCAACGCGATGGCGGCCAGGCACGCTATGAACATCCTCTTCATGGATTCTCCTTCTCGGGTGGGCAGAGTGGATCCGTTGCCGCGGTGCGGCCGCTGCGCCTAGCCGCGCACGGCGGCCTCGATGCGGGCCACATCGATTCTGCGCATGGTCATCATCGCCTCGAAGGCGCGCCTGGCCACTGCCGGGTCCTTGCTGGTGACGGCCTCGCTGAGCACGCGTGGCGTGATCTGCCAGGACAGCCCCCACTTGTCGCGGCACCAGCCGCAGGCGCTTTCCTCGCCGCCGTTGCCGACGATGGCCTCCCACAGGCGGTCGGTCTCGGCCTGGTCGTCGGTGGCGATCTGGAACGAGAAGGCCTCGCTGTGCCGGAATGCCGGCCCGCCGTTGAGGCCGATGCAGGGAATGCCGGCCACCGTGAAGTCCACCGTCAGCACGTCGCCCTGCCTGCCGGACGGAAAGTCCGCAGGGGCGTGGTGGACAGCGGTGACCGCGCTGTCCGGAAAGGTCCGGGCGTAGAAGGTGGCAGCGTCCAGGGCGGTGCCGTCGAACCACAGGCAGATCGTGTTGCGCGCAATCATGGCGGTCATCCGGGAAGAACCGCGCCCACGCTACGGCGGACGATGTTAAGCCGATGCCGTGGCTGACCGCCCCCGGCGTACCTTAATTGGCAATAGTAATGCTTCCCATTACCATATCCTCACCCCGTCGGTGCCAGGGAGGCACGGCGATCATCGGTCGCGCAGCCACGGTCCTGCTCCGCAGGGCCTCGCCAGCGTCGCACCGTCCCCCACCCACTAGGCAGCGCCTGGCCCTCGAGGACATCGGCCGCGCGTGCCCGCGCCCTGGAACCGCCGATGCCCCGTACGTCCGTTGTGATGCCCCGCCCCCTGCCCCAGCGCCGCCTGTCGCAGGCCCTGTTCGCCGCGCTGTGCGCACTGTCCACCGCACCTGCCCTGGCCCAGGTCGCCGCCGATGCCACCACGCTGGACAAGGTGGTGGTCAAGGGCGAGCGTGCCGAAGGCTATTCGGTCCGCAGGACCTCCGCCGGCACCCGCTTCGACCTGGCTCCCCGCGAGATTCCGCAGTCGATCAGCATCATCAGCCACCAGCGCATCGAGGACCAGAACCTCGATGACATCATCGACGTGCTGGCCAACACCACCGGCGTGAGCAGCACCCAGTCCGATACCGAGCGGACCGAGTTCTACGCGCGCGGCTTCTATATCGACAGCTACCAGTTCGACAACCTGCCCACGCAGATGGTGCAGAACTGGAGCTACGGTGATTCCGGCCTGGACCTGGCGCTGTATGACCGCGTGGAAGTGGTGCGCGGCGCGACCGGCCTGTTGAGCGGCGCAGGCAACCCGTCGGCCTCGGTCAACCTGATCCGCAAGCACGCCGACAGCGCCGAGCTGACCGGCAGCGTGTCGGTGAACGTAGGCAGCTGGGGGCGCACCCGCTCCACCGTGGACGTGACCACTCCGCTCAACGCCAGCGGCTCGGTGCGCGCGCGCGTCATCGGCAGTTACCTGGACACCGAATCGCAGATGGACCGCTACAACCAGCACAAGACGCTGGGCTATGCGGTGATCGATGCCGACCTGACCCCGGATACCCAGTTGAGCGTGGGCTACGATTACCAGCAGAAGCGCGCCAACGGGGCGACGTGGGGCGGGTTCCCGATGCTGTTCGCCGACGGCAGCCCCACCGGCTACGACGAGGCGTTCAATGCCGCCGCGAAGTGGACCTACTGGGACACCACCAGCAAACGCGCGTTCGCCACGCTGGAGCATGGCTTCGCCAACGACTGGAAGGTCCGCGTCGGCGCCACCCACGATGAGACCCGGGCCGACGACAAGCTGTTCTACCCGGCCTACAACGACTGGACCACGGGCGCGTCGCTGCTGGATCCGGTGACCGGTGCGGGGGTTTCGCCGTCGGCCGGGTTCTACAACACCGAGCGCAAGGTCGACGCGATCGACGGCTTCGTGGAGGGCCCGTTCCAGCTGTTCGGCCGCGAGCACCAGTTCATGGCCGGGCTGAGCTACAACAAGCGCAGGTACGCCAACTATGGCGACTACCAGGTCGGGGGCGAGGGCCGCCCCTGGGACCCGTTCCGCAGCTACCTGGACTGGACCGGCAACATCGCCGAACCCAACTGGAACGCGCTGGCGCTGGCCAGCAAAGGCACCATCACCCAGAAGGCCGGCTACGCCGCCACCCGTCTGTCGCTGGCCGATCCGCTGAAGCTGATTCTCGGCGCGCGCTACACCGACTGGAAGAGCGAAGGCGAAGACGCCGACCGTTCGCACACGGTCACGACCCCGTACGCCGGTCTGGTCTTTGACCTCAGCGACACCTGGAGCACCTACGCCGCCTACACCGAGATCTTCCAGCCACAGACGCTCAAGAAGCAGAACGGCAGCTACCTCGACCCGGTCGACGGCAAGAGCTACGAAGTCGGCGTCAAGGGTGCCTGGTTCGACAACCGCCTCAATGCGTCGCTGGCGGTGTTCCGCATCGAACAGGACAACGTGGGTCAGGCCACCACCCTTCCGGTGGACGGCAGCCTCAACGAGTTTGCCTACATCGCCGCGCGCGGCACGGTGAGCCGGGGTGTCGAACTGGAGCTCAACGGCGAGCTGGCCCCGGGCTGGAATGCCACCGTTGGCGCGTCGCGCTACGTGGCCAAGGACATCAACGATGCGGACATCAACACCAACCTGCCGCAGACCACGATCAAGCTGTTCACCAGCTACACCCCGCAGTCGATGACCGATCTCACCGTCGGCGGCGGCGCGAACTGGCAGAACCGCATCTACTACCCGGTGCCGGCCTACGGTCGCATCGAGCAGGATGCCTACGCGCTGGTCAGTGCGTTCGTGCGCTACCGCATCTCGCCGGCGTTCAGTGTGCAGGCCAACCTCGACAACCTGCTGGACAGGAAATACCTGTCGCAGATCAACGGCTACGGCGCGTACGGCGACGGCCGCAACGGCTCGATCACGTTCACCTGGTCGTTCTGACCGGGCACGCAATGCTCCACGCAGCACACAGAGAGCCGGGCAATGCCCGGCTCTTTGCACAGGGGCATCACGCGTGCGTTGTGTGCACACGCGGCCTGCTAGTCTGTTCCCCGTTCCCGCCGGACACCGACGTCGATGCCCGTGGACCCGCACACTTCGTCCTCCCCGCCGCCAGGCCCCCACCGCTCGGCCGCCTGGCGCGTGCGCCGCTGGCTGGTGCGGCTGCTGGTGCTGGCCGTCCTTGCCGTGCTGGCGGGTGTGCTGTGGAACAGTCCGTGGGCACAAGCCCCACGCGCGCTGTGGGCGCTGTCGCGGATGGCGCCACCGGAGGCGCTGCCGGTGCCGGTGGACGGTGTCGCGGCCCGGCGCATCGCCGACACCTTCGGCGCACCGCGCGGACGCGACCGCACCCATGCCGGGCTCGACATCTTCGCTCCCCGCGGTACCGCCGTGACCAGCGCCACGCCGGGCATCGTGGCGGACATCCGTGACGGGGGACTCGGCGGTCGCCAGGTCTGGATACTGGGACCGGCGCGCGAGCGCTACTACTACGCGCACCTGGACGGCTGGCGCGAGGGGCTGTCCCGGGGCGAGGTGGTGGAGGCCGGCACCGTGCTCGGCTACGTCGGCGACAGCGGCAACGCCAAAGGCACCCCGCCGCACCTGCACTGGGGCATCTACGGCAGCACGGGAGCCTACGATCCGCTGCCGTTGCTGCGGGCGTGGACCGCACCGGATCGATCCGGTCGTTGATCGACCCACGACATCGCCGTAATACCGGCCGCTGGCCGGCACCTACTCAGGGCCGCGCGCGCAGCAGCGCCAGCCCGAACCCGATGAAGATCGTGCCGACCACGCGGTCGAACACCTTGCGCAGACCCGGACGGGCCAGGTAGCCGGCCAGGCTGTGGCCACCGGCGGCGTAGACGGCGTACCAGAACACCTCCATCACCGCGAAGGTACTCACCAGCACCACGAACTGCGGCAGCTGCGGCAGGCCGAGGTCGACGAACTGCGGCAGGAATGCCGAGGCGAACAGCAGCAGCTTGGGGTTGCTGATGCCGATGATGAAGCCGTCGCGGAACAGGATGCGGCGCGACGTGGGCGCGATCGCGGCCGGGTTGCCCACGTCCAGCGGCGCGTCGCCGCCGCGCCAGGCGTTGATGCCCAGGTAGACCAGATAGGCCACGCCGGCATAGCGCAGCACATCAAAGACCAGCGGCGAGGCCTTGAGGACCGCGCCCAGGCCCGCTGCGGAAATCGACAGCGCCAGCACCAGCGCGCTCAGGCAGCCGGCCATCGCGGCGATGCTGCGGCGGAAGCCGACGCGCACGCTGCGGGTCATCACGTGCAGCATGTTCGGCCCCGGCGTGCCGCACAGCACGAACACGGTAACGGCGAAGATCCACCAGGTATGCAGGCTCATGACGACCGTCGGTGACAAAGGGGTGCAGTGCGCGCGTGCACGGCACCGCCATGATAGGGCGATGGTCGTCCGCCTGCGCGGCGTGGCCGGAATACGCCATGCGCTTGGCCCGTGGCGGAAACGCACCGGGGCGCCCTGACGGCGCCCCGATGGGTCATTGCCGGGTACGGCTCTGGATCAGAACCGCAGGTCCGCGCGCAGGTACCAGTAGCGGCCACGCGGGATGTCGTAGGTGGACGCGTCGTAGCCGTTGAGCGAGCACGACAGGCAGATCGGCGGGTCCTTGTCGAACGCATTGTTCAACCCGGCGCTCAGCTGCAGGCCCTTCAGCCAGTCCACTTTGTAGCCCAGCTGCAGGTCGTGGTAAGTGATCGCCGCCAGCTCGTTGGTGCCGGCCACCTGGTTGCTGCACACCGGGAACGCCGACGCATCGCCGCATTCCTCGGTCAGCTTGGAGATGTGGCGCACCGTCCACGACGCATTCCAGCGGCCCAGCGACCAGAGCAGGCTGGCGTTGCTGGTCCACTCGGGAATGGAGCTGTCCACCACTTCCACGCCCGGTTCCTGCGGCTGCCGCTGGCCGGCGGCGCCCAGTGCCTCGTAGCGGCCGACGAAGGTGTTCTTCCAGGCCAGCTTGAACTGGCCGATGTCGCTCTGCGGCAGCGTCCAGAACAGGTCCACGTCCCAGCCGTCGGTCTTGATCGAGCCCAGGTTGGTGAGGCGGTTGTTGAAGCCGCTCACCGCGCCGGTGGAAGCGCGGGTGATGCCATCGCAGTACAGCGGGTCCAGGGTGTCCACGCACAGGTCGAGCTGGGTCTGGGCGTTGATCGCCTGGATCGCCCCTTCGATGGTGTGGCGGTAGAACGTCACCTCCACATCGAAGCGTTCGGACCACGATGCATTGCTGCCGAACCACGGGCTCCACACGAAACCGGCACTGAAGCTGCGCGAGGTTTCCGGATCGAGCGCGGGATTGCCGCCGGTGGTCACCGAGATCTGCGAGTTGGCCTGCTGGAAGCCGGCCGGCACCCCCAGCGCGGCGCAGTTGGCGGCGCTGCCGCGCGGCGGCGTACCGCCCAGGCCAACCGAGCACGGGTCGAACAGCTGCAGGTCTGCTCGCGCTGCGGAGCCGTACAGCTCACCGATCGAGGGCGCACGGAAGCCTTCGGCATAGGTGGTACGCAGCACGAAGTCGTTGGTCACCTGCCAGCGCAGGCCGTACTTGGGCGTGAACTCGCCACCGAAGGTGGAGTAGTCCGAGTAGCGTCCGGCCAGGCTGAGGTCGAGCTTCTCGCCGATGGCGCTCTTGGCGAAGATCGGGATGCTCAGCTCCAGGTAGGCCTCGTTGACGTCATAGGAGCCGGACGTGGGCAGCGACGGGACGCCGTTGTAGTACCCGGCCACGGTCAGCGGATCGGGCTGGTACCAGCCTTCGTACTTGCGGTACTCCACGCCGGCCGCGAATGACACCGGGCCGGCCGGCAGGGTGAACAGGTCGCTGCTCAGGTTGGCGGTGAACAGGCTCAGTTCGTTCTGGCTGCGGTCGCGTACCACCGGCTGGATCCAGCGCAGCATGTCCGGCGTGATGGTGCCGGGACCGCCGAAGATGTTCAGCGGCACGCAGCCGGCGGTGGCTGCGCAGAGGGCCGGATCGCCCAGCGCCAGGTTGATGTTGTAGATGTTGTAGCTGCCGTAGTTGGTCTGCTCGGCCTTGTTCTTGCTGTACATGCCGTTGACGTCCCAGAACCAGCTGCGGTCGGCCGCCTCGAACTGGCCGACCAGGCCGGTGGCGAAGTACTGGGTCGTCACCTTCTGCTCGAACACGCGCGCGCCGCCCTCCACCGGGCGGCGGCCGATCACCAGCAGATTGTCGGACGAGTCCAGGTCGAACCCGAACGGGTTGTACGGGTTCTGCGCCGAGATCACGATGTTGTCGGCCAGCGGATTGCCGGTAGCGCCGTCGGGGCCGAAGAACAGCGGCTCGGGTGCGGCCTGGTTGGTCGATTCGCGGCGGTTGCCCAGCGCCTTGATGTACCACTGCACGTTGTCGGTGATGTCGAAGCGGAACTGGCCGAAGAGGCCTTTGCGCTCGGACGGCGTCAGCACCATGTTGTACTCGGCGAAGTTGAACCGGTCCGGCGTGCCGAAGCAGTGATAGTCGTCCGTACGATCACAGCCTCCGGCGCCATTGAAGACCGGAGACGTAACGCCGTTGTTGGGCGTGAGATTGTGTTCAATGCCCGTGTTTGGATCGATGAAACGGAAACGCCCGGTCGGCGTGGCCGAGCTGCCGAACGACAGGCCGGTGCCAGGAATCGGGAAGCGAGACTGCTCGCGGTCGATCGCATACACGGGGTCCTGCTTGGTCCAGCTGGCGCCGAGGAACAATGTGTAGCGGTCACCGCTGGTGCCCCAGGCCAGGTCCACGCCCTTCTGGGTGCCGTCGCCCTTGCTGTACTCGCCGTAGTTCATCGTCACCTGCGCGCCATCGAACTGGCGGCGCGTGATGATGTTGACCACGCCGGCGATGGCGTCGGACCCGTACAGCGACGATGCGCCATCCTCGAGCACTTCGATGCGCTCCACGATCGCCAGTGGAATGGTGTTGAGGTCGGTGGCCGCGCCCACGCCCGAGGCGGAGGATTCATTGACCCAACGGATGCCGTCGACCAGCACCAGCACGCGCTTGGCGCCCAGGTGGCGCAGATCGACCTGCGCCGAGCCGGCACCGACACCGCTGCCGTCCGGCGGGAAGCCGAAGTTGCCCGAGGAGTTGAACTTGGCGTTGAGCGCCGAGCCCGAGCCGGTGAGCTGCTGCAGCACTTCGCCGATCGAGTTGAAGCCGGTGCGTTCGATGTCGTCGCGGGTCAGCGTCTGCACCGGCACCTGGCCTTCCACCTCGGCGCGTTTGATGCGCGTCCCGGTGACTTCGATCCGATCCAGATCCGTGGTGGCGCGGGGTGCATCCTGCGCGGCGACGAGCGCCGGAGCAGCCAACAACAGGCACAGCGATACAGCGACCGCCAACGGGCGGCGATGCAGGTCGTTCATTCGCTCTCTCTCCAAAGGAATGTTGGGCTGGACTGCCGTCCCCCCCTGCTGACGGCAGTGTCTCCTTTGTAAACAACCTGTAAATGTCGCGACGTGACGACGACCCCGCTTTCACGTCGTTTCGACAAATCCGAACAGGCGCCGTCGCGCCGCACCGTTCCCTGCGGGCCCACCGGACCGGTCCCGATGCGCAGTCTGTGCAGGTGGCCGGCATCCCCGCGCAGGTGGATCGGACGCGGCGCCGAAGGGCGGCGTTCGTTCATGTTCGAGTCGGCTGGCGCGCACCGCCCTTCACGCCGCGCCGTTATGCTTTGACGATGAATGCACTCCCCCTCTTTTTCCTCGGCACGCTTGCCATCGCCGCAGCCGCAGACGCCGGCGCGCAGTCGCTTGATGCCCAGCGCGCGCAGCTCAAGGCCGCCATCGACAACGCCGAGCGCGGTCAGTACGACCCGGCCGAGGCCGCCGCACTGAGCCGCCACCCGCTGTACGGCTGGCTCGAATACGCCAATCTGCGCCGCACCATCGATACGGTGGGCAATGCCCAGGCGCAGGACTTCCTCAAGCGGTACAACGGCCAGGCCGTGGCATCGAGTTTCCGCAGCGTATGGCTGCCCGCCGTGGCGCGGCGCCAGGACTGGCCGACCCTGCTGGCCAACTGGGTGCCCACCGACAACGTCGGCCTGCGCTGTGCCCAGCTCAACGCGCGCCAGGCCACCGGCAAGGCCGACGCCCAGTGGACCAGTGAGGCCCAGGCGATCTGGCGCAGCACCGGCAAGTCCCTGCCCGACGCCTGCGATGCGGTGTTTGCCGTGCTCGATGCCAAGGGCGGGCTGAGCGCCGAACTGCGCTGGGCGCGCATCGACGCGGCCGCCGACGAGGGCCAGCCGGCGGTGATGCGCAGTGCCGCACGCGGGTTGCCGGCCGCCGATCTGGCGCTGGCCAACACCTACGCCGCGTTCGTCGACAAGCCCAATGCCAGCGCGTTGAACTGGCCGCGCACGGCGCGCAGCCAGCGCATCGCCACCGATGGCCTGGCCAAGCTGGCCAAGGCCGATCCGGGCGCCACCGAGCAGCAATTGCCGCAGTACGCCAGCGCGCTGCAGCTCAGCGCTGCCCAGCAGGCGCAGGTGCTGTACCAGATCGCGCTGTGGACCGTGGCGTCGTACGGGCCCGAGTCCGCCCGACGCCTGAATGCCGTGCCCGAATCGGCGTATGACGAACGGCTGCACGAATGGCGCGTGCGCGAAGCGCTGTCGCGCGGTGACTGGCCGCAGGCGCTCACCGCGATCCGCAAGATGGGCAGCACCCAGCGCAACGACTCGCGCTGGCGCTATTTCGAAGCGCGCATGCTGGAGAAGACCGGCAGACGCAGCGAGGCCCAGGCGGTGTACCGTGAGGCCGCACGCGCCGCCACCTTCCACGGCTTCCTCGCCGCCGACCAGCTCGGCCAGCCCTACACGCTGTGCCCGTGGGAGCCCAACGACAGCAGGCAGGCGCAGGCGGCGGTCGCACGCGACCCGGCCATCGTGCGCGCGATGGAGCTGTTCAAGATCGAACGCAGCGGCTGGGCCGTGGCCGAGTGGAACGATGCGCTGAGCCGCTACGACACCACGCAGCGCCGCATCGCGGTGGAGGTGGCGCGCGACAACGGCTGGTTCGACCGCGCGGTGTTCTCGCTCGGCAAGACCCCGGACGAGCAGCGCCTGTACGCGCTGCGCTTCCCGCTCCACCACGACGACACCATCCGCCGCGAGTCGCTGCGCAACGCCATCGACCCGGCCTGGGTGGCGGCGGAAATCCGCGCGGAGAGCATCTTCAACCCGAAGGCGCGCTCGCCGGCCAACGCGATGGGCCTGATGCAGGTCCTGCCCGCGACCGGCGCCAGCGTGGCCAAGTCGATCGGCCTGGCCAACTACGGCGGTGCGGCCAGCCTGTACGACCCGGACACCAACATCGCCATCGGCACCGCCTACCTGCGCCAGCTGATGGACAAGTATCAGGGTCTGCCCTACGTCACCATCGCCGCCTACAACGCCGGTCCCACGCCGACCGCGCGCTGGCAGACGCAGCGGCCGGGCTTTGATCCGGACATCTGGATCGAGACCATCAGCTACAAGGAAACCCGCGAGTACGTGGCGCGCATCCTGGCCTTCAGCGTGATCTACGACTGGCGCCTCAACGGCGACGCGCTGCCGGTCAGCGACCGCATGAACGGGCGTCTGCAGGCCAGGCGCAAGAGCTTCACGTGCGCGGCCAACGCCGACAAGGGCGGCGACTGATCCTCGCCGCGCAGGTGACGCCGACCGCGCGGGCGAGCCTGCCGAGCGCGGGTTGAGCCGCGGCGACCGCGTCCGGGAAGGCCGTGGCATCATTGCCCGCATGAAGATCTATCTTGTCGGCGGCGCGGTACGCGACCGCCTGCTGCAGCGTCCACCCGGCGACCGCGACTGGGTGGTGGTCGGTGCTACCCAGCCGGACATGGAAGCGCTCGGTTACAAGGCCGTGGGCAAGGACTTTCCGGTATTCCTGCACCCGGACACAGGTGAGGAATATGCGCTGGCGCGTACCGAACGCAAGTCCGGTCGTGGTTATCGTGGCTTCGTGGTGGATGCCGATCCGTCGGTGACACTGGAAGACGACCTGCTGCGGCGCGATTTCACCATCAACGCGATCGCCTGCAACGAGGCGACCGGGGAGCTGGTCGATCCCTATGGCGGCCTGCGCGACATCGAGCAGCGCGTGCTGCGCCACGTCGGGCCCGCATTCGTCGAAGACCCTGTGCGTGTGCTGCGCGCGGCACGCTTCATGGCGCGTTTCGCCCCCCTGGGATTCACCGTGGCCGACGAGACGATGGCGCTGATGCGGCAGATCGCCGAGAGCGGCGAGCTCGACATGCTGGTGCCCGAGCGGGTCTGGCAGGAGCTGCGCCGGGTGCTGGCCTCGAACCGCCCCTCGGCGTTCCTGCGCACCCTGCACGATGCGCACGCACTCGGCCCGATCCTGCCCGAACTGGAGGCGCTGTACGGGGTGCCGCAACGCGCCGAGTTCCATCCCGAGGTGGATACCGGCGTGCACCAGGAGATGGTGAGCGACATGGCCGCACGGCTGGCGCCGGGAGATGATCTGGTCGGCTTTGCCGCGCTGACCCACGACCTCGGCAAAGGCCTGACGCCACCGGAGGAATGGCCGCGCCATATCATGCACGAGCAGCGCGGGCTGGCCCCGCTGCGGGCGCTGTGCGACCGGCTGAAGATCCCGCTGGAGCACCGCCAGCTCGCCGAAGCGGTATGCCGCGACCATCTCAACGTGCACCGCATCGACGAGCTGCGCGACGCCACCGTGCTCGAGCTGCTGGCGCGCTGCGACGCCTTCCGCCGCCCCGAGCGCATCGCGCGGATCGCGGTGTGCTGCGAGGCCGACAAGCGCGGGCGGCTGGGCTTCGAGGAGAGCGACTACCCGCAGGGCGCCACGCTCACGCGGCTGCACCAGGCTGCCCTGGCTGTGCAGGCGCGCGACCTGGATACACAGGGGCTCGCCGGCCCCGCCATTGGCGAGGCGCTGGCACGGGCCCGCATCAAGGCGATCAGCGCGGCACGCTGACCGCTCATCCGGCAGTCAGCCGTTTCACGCCGGGTGCGCAGCGCAGTGGAGCATGGTGAGACCCTGTTCCCGCTGGAGTTGCCGATGATCCGATGCCTGCCTGCCCTGCTTCCGATGGCGCTGTGCGCGGCGCTGGCGAGCGCCGCACCGGCCATCGCGCAGACCCCCGCCCTGCCCACGCCGATTGCTGAAACCGCGTCGGTGCCGACCGGGCCGCGGTCGGACCTGCATGCGCAGGTGCTGCTCGACCGCGCGCACTTTTCCCCCGGCCAGATCGATGGCCTGCCCGGCTCCAACCAGAAGCGCGCAGTGTCCGGCTTTCAGGCCGCCCACGACCTGAAGGTGACCGGCGAGCTGGATGACGCCACGTGGCAGGCACTGCAGGCCGACCGCGTGGACGTGCTGGCGCGCTACACCTTGACCGCCGAGGATGTCACCGGCCCCTTCCAGCCGGTACCGGACACCCCGGCCGCGCAGGCCAAGCTGAAAGCCCTGGGCTTCGCCTCCGTGGAAGAGGCCCTTGGCGAGCGCTTCCATGCCGATCCGGTGCTGTTGCGCACGCTCAATCCCGGTGTCGATTTCAGCAAGGCCGGCACGGCGATCCAGGTGCCGAACATCGCGCCGTCCACCCTGCCCAAGGCCGCCAGGCTGGTGATCGACAAATCCGAGTCGACGCTGCGCCTGTTCGACGCGCAGGGCAAGGTGTACGCGCAGTTCCCGGTGTCGTCAGGCAGCCGGCACGATCCACTGCCGATCGGCACCTGGAAGATCCTCGGCATCTCGCGCGATCCGACCTTCCACTACAACCCCAAACTGTTCTGGGATGCGCGCAAGGGCGAAGGCAAGGCCACCCTGCCGCCAGGTCCGAACAATCCGGTCGGCCGCGTCTGGATCGACCTCTCCAAACCGCACTACGGCCTGCACGGCACGCCCGAGCCGGGCCACGTGGGCAAAACCGAATCACACGGCTGCGTGCGCATGACCAACTGGGATGCGCTGCAGGTTGCCGACGCGGTGGATGCGTCGGTGCCGGTGGTGATGCAGGAGTAGACGATGAAGACCGGACTGCTGCTGGCGGTGGGACTGGTGACCGGCGTGCTCGGCGTATGGGTGCTGGCGCCGCCGGCCGCCCCACGGGCATCGACTTCACCCGCAGAGGTGGCGCATTCCGCTTCCGCACCGGCCGTGGCGGCGGCAACGGCATCCGCTGCCGCGCCACCGATCGCGCCTGCCGCGCCTGCCGTCTCCGCGCCGGCAGCATCCGCACCCGCCGGCAGCCTGCTGCTGCCGGTGCAGGGCATCGCCGCCACCCAACTGCAGGACACCTTCACCGATGCGCGCAGCGAAGGCCGCGTGCACGATGCCATCGACATCCTTGCCCCCGCCGGTACGCCGGTGCTGGCGGTGGCCGATGGCACGGTGGAAAAGCTGTTCGACAGCGAACGCGGCGGACTCACGCTGTACCAGTTCGAGCCGAGCGGACGCTACTGCTACTACTACGCGCACCTGCAGCGTTATGCCGATGGCATTGCGGAGAAAAAAGCGATCCGGCGCGGCGAGGTGATCGGCTATGTCGGCAGCACCGGCAATGCGTCACCTGACGCGCCGCACCTGCATTTCGAGATCCACCGTCTGGGCGCGGAACGGCAATGGTGGAAGGGCGAGTCGCTCAATCCCTATCCCGTGCTGCGCGGTGACGTCACGCTGGACTGAGCCGTGCACTCAGGCCTGCGCGTCGAGTGCGGCCTGCAGTTCGAGCACATGCTGCGAGCGCGCCAGCCCTTCAGCCCCCGACGTTGCACAAGCTGCGCACCATTGCGCCCGCGCGAGCGCGCTGCGCAGCATCAGCCGCGCCACCTCGGGAACCGCAGTGGGGGCGGCCGCCTGCAACGCCAGCGCCGCATAGTCGCGGTCACGCGGCCAATCCAGTGCATCGGCGTCAGTCTCCAACACCGCCAGCAGGCGCTGTGCCTCTGCGACGGAGGCAACGCCACACAGGTCGGCCACGTGCGCATCGATGGCGTCGGTGCGGCTGCCCCGCCGGCGCAGCGCCTCGGCGGTGTGCTGCAGCGGCGTCATGATCGGGCGTTCCGGTTCTGCATCCACGTGTTCCTTGTGTCGATCCGTGCCGAGCATAGCCGGCACGGCGTGCAGGCCGCCACGGATTCAGATCTTGAGGTAGATCCGCCGCCGGTCCAGCGCCCACATCACGCCCCACCACAGCGCCACGAAGGCCAGCGCGCAGCATAGCGATGCCAGCGATGACGACGGCAGCCGGGCCGCCAGCCAGGCGTATGCCGTGGCCCACACGCCGCTGGCCACCAGCACCAGCGACATCGCCGACGACCCGAGGTAGGCCGCAATCGCGTTGACGCCGAAGCGCCGCCCCAGCGCCGGCGCGCCCCAGCGATCCACCAGCAGATGCGCGGCCAGCAGCGCGAGCACCGACAGGCCACCGGCCCACAGCACGAAGCTGGGCGTCCACAGGTGCTTGTTGAGCGGCAGCCACAGGGTCGCCAGCGCGCCAAGGGCCACGCACGCCAGGGCCAGGCCGCCCAGCCGGGCAAGCTGTCCGGTACGCAGCCACGCACCGGCGCGCAGGCCCAGCAGCGTGGTCGCAATGGCGCCGGCAGTGCTCAGCAGTCCTTCCGGATCGTGGCCCAGGCCGGTTTCGCTGGTGTACGTGTACAGCATCGGGGCGAACAGTGCGGTATCCAGGCGGCTGGCCACATTCACCCACGGGTCGAGCGATGCGCCGCTCAGCAGCACGAGGCCGTAACCGGACAGCAGCACGCCCATCACCCCCCATTGCGTGCGCGCACGGGTGTTGATCGCCAACAGGCCCACCACCGCCACGCACACGGCGATCCGCTGCAGCACGCCCCACAGGCGATACGCCGGCAGCTCGAACAACCACCACGCCAGCAGGTGCAGCAATGCGCCAGCGACCAGAATGCGCAACGCGCGCTGCAGCAGCCCGCGACGCAGCGCCGGCCGCGCCGCCGGATCGTGCGCACGCGGCACCAGGCTGAAGGCCATCGACACGCCGGCGATGAACAGGAACAGCGGGAAGATCAGGTCGGTCGGAGTGAAGCCATGCCAGTCCGCGTGCAGCAACGGGGCATATACATGGCCCCAGTCGCCCGGATTGTTGACCAGCAGCATCGCCGCAACGGTCAGCCCGCGCAGTGCATCGATCGAGCCCATGCGCGGGGATGAAGCGACGCTCATGCGTCTTCGCGCTGGCCGCCGATCCACGTGCTGCGCACCTGCAACGCATCGTCCAGCAGCACCAGGTCGGCGCGATGGCCTTCGGCAATGTGGCCGTAGCGATCATCCAGGTTGAGGAACTCCGCCGGATAGGTCGACGCCATGCGCGCCGCCTCGGCCAGCGGCAGCCCCAGCAGCTGCACCGCGTTGCGGACGGCCGTGGCCATGTCCAGCGCCGAGCCGGCCAGCGAGCCGGCCGCGTTGCGCACCACACCATCCACCGCAGTGATGACCTCGCCATAGAGCACGTAGCTGGGGTCCTCCGCACCCACCGGCGGCATCGCATCGGTGACCAGCATGACCTTGCCGCGCGGCTTGGCCGCCAGCGCCACGCGCAGGCTGGCCGGATGCACGTGCACGCCATCGGCGATGATGCCCACCCAGCTGTCGCGGTCTTCCAGTGCCGCGCCGACCGCGCCCGGCTCGCGACCGGTCAGGGGCGACATCGCGTTGTACAGGTGGGTGAAACCGCGGATGCCCGCCTCCAGGCCGGCACGGGCCTCTTCGTAGCTGGCGGCGGTATGGCCGGCGGCCACCACCACGCCCCGCTCGACCAGCGCGCGGATGCTGTCCAGCGGCACCCGTTCCGGGGCCAGCGTCAGCAGCGTGACGCCGTTGTCCAGCGACGCCGCCAGCGCGATCTCGGCCGCATCGGGCACGCGGAACTTGCTGGCATCGTGCGTGCCCTTGCGCGCCGGCGCGATGTACGGCCCTTCCAGATGGATGCCGAGCACGCCCGGCACGCCATCGATGATGGCCTGGCGGGTGGCCGCGATGGCGCTGCGCATCACCTGCAGGTCATCGCTGATCAGCGTGGGCAGCAGGCCGGTGGTGCCAAAACGCCGGTGCGCCTGGGCCAGCGTGCGCAGCGTGGCCACATCCGGCGTGTTGTTGAACAGCACGCCGCCGCCGCCATTGACCTGCGCATCGATGAAGCCCGGCAGCAGCCAGCCGCCGCCAAGATCCACCTGTTCGTCGGCCTGGCCGAGCGTGGGCGCGGCATCGGACACCAGCGCGGTGATGCGGCCACTTTCGATCACGACGGCGAGGTCGTCGCGGAAGTCATCGCCAGCCAGGATGCGGGCATTGCGCAGCACGGTTTTCATCAGACGGTTTCCGTCACCTTGTTCAGATGCGGCGGCAGGTCAGGGTTGTGCCCACGACGCAGTGCCAGCGCGTTGATCGCGCGGTAAAAGGCCTGCACGGCCAGCAGCGGGGCGCATGCCGGATGCGGCGCAGCCGGCAGCGCCAGGTCGCCGCCCACATCGGCCAGCCACACCTGCGCATCACGCGCGGCAAACTCCTCCACCACGGCACGGGTGCCGGCGCCGGTTTCGTCAGGCTGGGCAAAGGCCAGCACCGGGAAGCCCGGGCCGACCAGCGCCATCGGGCCGTGCTTGACCTCGGCCGAGCTGTAGGCTTCGGCATGCAGGCCGCAGGTTTCCTTGAACTTCAGTGCTGCTTCCTGCGCCGCGCCGAGGCCAAGACCGCGGCCGAGCACGAACAGGTTGTGCGCCGGCACCAGACCCTCGGTGAGCGACGACCAGTCGCTGTTCCAGGCCTGGCGGAGCGCGTCGGGCAGCACCCGCAGCGCGGCGATCAGTGCCGCGTCCTGGCTCCAGTACGCCACCAGCTGCAGGATCGCCGACAGCGAGGCGAGATAGCTTTTGGTCGCCGCCACGCTGCGCTCGGCACCAGCGCCAAGCGCAATCACGGTCTCGGCCAGCTGCGCCAGTGGCGAATCCTCCACGTTGACCAGTGCCACCACGCGCGCGCCGGCCGCCCGCGCGGCCTCCGCGTTGCGCAGCAGGTCAGGACTCCTGCCGGACTGCGAAATCACGATGTACAGCGCCCCGCGCAACTGCAGTGGTGCCTCATAGACCGAGCCCACCGACGGCGACGCCGACGCGGTCACCAGCCCGAGCCGGGTTTCCAGCAGGTACTTGGCATAGGTGGCGGCATGGTCCGAGCTGCCCCGCGCGCAGGTCACCACGAACGGCGGCGGCGCGGCGCGCAGGCTCGCCGCCAGCGTTTCCACCGCGACCTGGTTGCGCGCGAACTGCGCGGCGATCACGTCGGCGGCTTCCGCAGCTTCGCGGTACATCAGGGTCTCGTGGGGAGCAGGCAGGGACATGGGGACTCAGGTCGTTTCAGGAGAGGGAGGGCGTGCACCCTGCGGGCGCATCGGGGCGGTGGAACCGCGCACCACCAGTTGCGGCACGAAGCCCTGGTTCTGCAGCTGCAGCGGCGCATCGTCGTAGGCATCGCTGCGCAGCTGCGCGATCAACAGGCGCGCGGCGTGCCGTGCGATGTCTTCGGTGGCCTGCTTGGCGGTGGTAAGCGGCGGCCACGACTGGCGCGAGAACGGGCTGTCCTCGAAGCCGGCAATGGACAGGTCGTAGGGCACGTTCATGCCGGCCGACTTGGCCGCCGCCAGCACGCCGGCAGCAATTTCGTCGTTGGAGCCGAAGATCGCGGTGGGCGGCTCGCGCAGCGCCAGCAGACGGCGGGCGCCGCGGAAGCCGTCATCGAAGGTGTAGTCGCCCTGCACCACCAGGTGCTTGTCGATGGTCATGCCGTAATCGCGCAGCGCCGCCTCGTAACCGGCATGGCGCTCGCCGCTGGAGCGGTGCGAGCTGCCGCCCCACAGGAAGCCGATGCGCTGGTGGCCAAGCTGGATCAGATGCTCGGTGATCTCGTAGGCGGCCTCGCGATCGTCGACGAATACGCAGGCACCGTCTTCCGGGTCGGCGGTGGCGGCAATGATGCGCACCAGCTTGATGCCGCGCGCGGTCAGCGCCGCGACCAGGTCGCGGCGTTCGGACATCGGCGCGGTCAGCACCAGCCCGGCCAGACGCGAACGCTGCACCCAGTCGGCCAGTTCCTCGGCCAGCATCGGCGAGCTGGAGTCGCACGGATGGATCTGCAGCCCGAAGCCGGTCTCGCGGCAAGCGGCCAGCACGCCGTTCTGCACGCCGATGATGTGGTACGGGTTGGGGTTGTCGTAGACCAGCCCGACCACCAGCGTGGTGCCGGTGCGCAGGTTGCGCGCGGCGGGATCGGGCTCGTAGTCCAGTTCGGCGATCGCGCGCAGCACGCGTGCCCGCGTGGCCTGCATCACCGAGGGCTCATTGTTGATGACGCGCGAAACGGTCTTCAACGACACCTTGGCCCGTTCGGCGACATCCTTGATGGTCGCTCTGCGCATGCTCTTGTCCTGCAGGTTCCGTGGAGCGTCCATGATCGCCGATCACTGGCCGTCGCGGGACAGGCCGACCCGGTGACCCCGGACCGAGTAGAACAGGATGTACAGGTAGCACGGGATCATCAGGCCGGCGAACACCCACTGGAAGTCGATATGCTGCTTCAGCACGGCGAACGCCTGCGGGATGATCGCGCCACCGGCGATGGCCATCACCAGCAGCGCCGAGCCGGTTTCGGTGAAGCGGCCCAGGCCCCGGATGGCCAGCGGGAAGATCGCCGGCCACATCATCGCGTTGGCAAAGCCGAGCGCGGCCACGAAGCCCACCGACACATAGCCGTGGGTGAGCAGCGCACCGGCGCAGAACACCACGCCCAGCACGGCCGAGATGCTCAGGTAGCGCGACTGCGAAACCAGGTGCGGAATCAGCGCCAAGCCGACCAGATAGCCCACCAGCATCGCGCCCAGGGTGATCGAGGTGAACATCTTGGTCTGGTCCAGCGGCAGGTCGAAGCCGTGGCCGTAGGTTCCGATCGCGTCGCCGGCCATCACTTCCACGCCGACATACACGAACAGGCACAACACACCCAGCCACAGGTGCGGGAACTGGAAGATGCTGGTGCGCTCGGCCACGCCGGCCGCGCGTGCCGGGGTGGCGTTGGCCTCGGCGGTCTTCAGCTCCGGCAGCGGCGAGAACAGCACACCCACCGCCAGCACCACCAGCAGCCCGGCCATCGCCATGTACGGCAGCTGGATCTTGGCCGCGAAGTCATTGAGCAGCACCGTTTTGGCTGCCGCATCGGCCACTTTCACCTGCGCATCCAGGTCGCCGATACCGTGCAGCACCAGGGTGCCGATCAGTACCGGGGCCAGCATGCCGGCGATCTTGTTGCAGATGCCCATCAGGGCGATGCGCCGCGCGGCCGTCTCGATCGGGCCGAGGATGCTGATGTACGGGTTGACGGCCGTCTGCAGCAGGGCCAGGCCGCTGCCGATGACGAACAGGCCACTGAGCGCGCCGGGATACCAGCGCTGCTGCGCGTAGTGGGCAAACACCACCGCGCCGGCCGCCATCACCAGCAGGCTCAGGCTGAGGCCCTTCTTCATACCGGTGCGCTTGAGGATCCACGATGCCGGCAGCGCAAGGAAGAAATAGGACAGGTAGAACACCATCAGCACCAGGAACGCGCCGACTTCGTCCAGCTCGAAGGCCAGTTTGACGAAGGTGATCAGCGGGCCGTTGAGCCAGGTGAAGAAGCCGATCAGGAAGAACAGCACGCCGATGATCAGGATCGAGGTGACCACGCTGGAACGCGCGGAAGCAGCAGGCACTGCAGACATCTGGAAGGCTCCTGCATCGACGGCGCGCAGAGCGGCGTCGGACGAATGGCTGGGAACAACGTTGTCACATTTATTCGACGTGCCCGCTGTCTTTGTCAACAACTTGCTGCGGCCCCGCGCTGCCATCCGGTCATGCTGCACCTGCGCAAACCGCTGCGCTGCGCCTGCAGCACCGGCGTGCAGCGCCAGTTTTCAGCGCGTTTGCGAAAACATGACGGCAGTGCGGTGAAAACGTTTTCGCGCGCAACCGCCCGTTGCAGCGCACCATCGAAAGTCGGAGGTTATCATTGACATCGTTGTCAGAACGATTACAGACTCCGCCTCAATCGCCGGGCAGCAGCCTGGCCGTGCGCACCCAAGGGAGTCCGTGTGACCGCAGCTGCCCACTCTGTCCAGGCCCATGCCGCCTCCTCGGCGGTGCCGCCGTTCCTGGCCGCCGACGTGGGCGGGACGCATGTGCGGGTGGCCCGGGTCCAGGCCAGCCAGGATCCGGACCATCCGGTGCAGCTGCTGGAGTACCGCAAGTTCCGCAACGCCGATTACCCCGGGCTGAGCGCGATCCTGGCCGAGTTCCTGGCCGACAGCCCGCGCCCGGCCGACTGCGTGGTCGCCACGGCCGGCTATGCGCGCGACGACGGCACGGTCATCACCGCCAACGTGCCGTGGCCGCTGTCGGCCCGGCAGATCGAACGTGAGGTCGGCCTGGACCAGGTCTACATCGTCAACGACTTCGAAGCCGTGGCCTATGCCGCCGCACAGGTCGATGCCAGCGGTGTGCTGCAGCTGACCGGACCGGCCACGGCGCCGCGCGGCCCGACCCTGGTGGTCGGCCCCGGCACGGGACTCGGCGCGGCCGTGTGGATTCCCACCCCGCACGGGGCAGTGGTGCTGGCGACCGAAGCCGGCCAACCGACCCTGGCCACCACCACCGAACTGGAAATGGCGATCGTGCGGCAGATGCTGCGCGACCGGTCGCACGTGTCGGTCGAGCAGGCACTGTCCGGCCCGGGTCTGATGAATCTGTACCGCGCGCTGTGCGCGATCAACGGCCAGGCCCCCACGCTGGCCAGTCCGGATGCGATCACCGCTGCGGCGATGGCCGGCCAGGACGCGCAGGCGCGCCAGGCGCTGGAGGTGTTCTGCGGGCTGCTCGGCAGCACGATCGGCGACATGGCCCTGCAATACGGCGTCACCGGTGGGGTGTACCTGGCCGGCGGCATCCTGCCGCAGATCCGCGAATTCCTGTTGAACAGCAGTTTCGTCGAGCGCTACCTCAACAAGGGGCCGATGCGCGAAGCGCTGGAACGCATTCCCGTGAAGGTGGTCGAGCACGGGCAGCTGGGCGTCATCGGCGCCGCCAGCTGGTACCTGGGCCGTCAGGACGCCTGAGCGGGCGCACCGGACAACGCAACACGCAGTACGTGGCAGAGAAAGACGCGCACCGGCAACGGGCGCCCGGCAAGGTCGAACCAACCGCACGCCGTCGCTGGCGAACCATCGGATTGATGAGGAGAGACATCATGAACCACCGCAAGAGTCTGCTTTCGGCAGCCATTTTCAGCTGTCTTGCCTTCAGCGCCCACGCGCAGCAGACGCCCCAGGACCTGGACACCGTGCAGGTCGTGGGCATCCGCGCCAGCCTGGAGAAGTCGCTGGACACCAAGCGCAACAACGTCGGTGTCTCCGAAGCGATCACCGCCGAGGACATCGGCAAGTTCCCGAGCACCAACGTCGCCGAGGCGCTGTCGCAGATCCCCGGCGTCACCCTCGACCGTCGTTTCGGCCAGGGTGAGCGCGTCAGCATCGACGGCACCGACCCCAGCCTCAATCTGACCTTCCTGGACAACCACCCGGTCGCCCAGGCGATCTGGCTGTACGGCGAGCAGCCCAACCGTGGCTTCGACTACACCCTGCTCTCGCCGCAGATCCTGGGCCGTGCGGAAATCATCAAGTCGTCCGAAGCGCGCCTGACCGAAGGCAGCCTGGGCGGCACGGTGCTGATGCACAGCCGCAAGCCGCTGGACCTCAAGCAGAACGAAGTGGCTGCCTCGATCGGCTACAGCTACAGCCAGCAGGCCAGCGAAGGCAAGCCGAATGCGTCGGCGCTGTACAGCTGGAAGAACGATGAGGAAACCTTCGGCATCGCCGTGTCGGCCCAGCACTACGAAGAAGCCGTGGACCGCCAGGGCATCGAAGTGTTCGGTTATGCCAAGGCCTCCACTTTCACCAATGCCACCGGCGTGGCCGGTGACGTGGACGTGCCCAACTCGATCAACGCCGCGTGGTTCCAGCAGGAACGCAAGCGCGACAGCGCCGTGGTCAACCTGCAGTTCAAGCCGACCGATGCGCTCGAGTTCAATCTGAGCGGCCTGTACATCAAGGAGAGCTTCGACAACTACAACCAGTCGATGTACTCGTTCCTGACCTGGAATCCGGGCACCGTCGGTGCGGTGGACCAGCTTGGCGGCGTGCGCAACGGCGTGGCCACCAGCGGCCACTCCAACGCCAGCGCCACCGCCAACAGCGGCACGGTGATCTACGACAACAACGTGCGCGAATCGGAAGTCACCACCAAGGGCCTTGACCTGCGTGGCGCCTGGAAGGGCGAGCGCTGGGGCGTGAGCGGCCAGGCCGGCCAGAGCAAGTCGGAAAACAAGGATCTGGCCCAGTACTTCATCGAGCCGTTCTACAACGGTGCGTACAGCTGGAACATCAACGATGGCCTGAAGTTCGACAACCCGACCGACGCGCGCGATCCGGCCAAGTGGAACTCCGCCGGTGGCTGGTTCGGCAACAACGGCGTCTTCTCCACCGAGAGCAAGGACAGCTACGCCCAGCTGGATTTCAACGTCCAGTTCGACAGCATCTTCAACCAGCTGCAGTTCGGCGTGCGTCACGGCAAGCATGACGAAGACTTCAAGCTCAACGTCTACGGCGGCGTCCGTCCGGGCAGCCTGGCCGACGTCGGCACCATCGGGCTGACCGACATCCAGGGCTTCGGCGACGACCAGTCGCGCCACATCCAGGCCGGCCGCAACAACGTGCTGAACTGGGTCAAGGGCAGCCCGCTGGACTTTGCCAACCCGGATCCGTCCAGCTACCTCAACAACAGCTGGGCCCTGCAGCAGACCAACAACGCCGCCTATGCACAGTTGAACTTCTCCAACGGCCCGCTGCGCGGCAACGTCGGCGTGCGCTACGTCGATTCCAAGACCAAGGGCAGCGGCTTCGTCTACGGCGGCACGCCGACCCTGGACGACCTGGACAGCAAGTGGCAGACCCGGACCAAGTCCGAAGACTTCATCCTGCCGTCGCTGAGCCTGGCCTGGGATACCGACAGCGACTGGGTGTTCCGCTTCGCTGCCGCCAAGGTGATCGCCTGGGCGCCGTACAACCAGATGGTCAACAACACCTTCCTCAACGACACCCAGCTCACCGGCAGCGGCGGCAACGCCAATCTGTCCCCGTATGAGTCGTGGAACTACAACCTGTCGGCCGAGTATTACTTCGCCCCGCAGTCGGTGGTCGCATGGTCGGTGTTCTACAAGAAGATCGACAACTACATCGACACCTCGGCCACCATCGAGCGTCAGTACAACTCGATCCGCGATACCTCGCCGGCCAACTGGGCCAACATCGTGGGCACCAACGGCTGCGCGGCCGATGGCTACTGCGACTACAGCATCCAGCGTCCGCGCAACGCCGGCAGCGGCCACGTCAAGGGCTTCAATATCAGCTTCCAGCAGCCCTTCGGTGAAAGCGGCTTCGGCCTGACCGCCAATTACACCTACGCCAACGGTGAGAACAACACCGGTGATCCGCTGCCGTACCAGTCGCGCAATGCGGTGGCCTTCAGCCCGTACTACGAGAAGGGCCCGATCAACGCGCGCCTGACCTACAACTGGCGCTCGCATTACCTGGCCGGCGGTTACGTGGCCGGTGCCGCCCCCGCCAGCGTGGACGACTACGCCGAACTGGGTGCGAGCGTCGGCTACACCTTCAACGAGAACTGGTCGCTCAACATCGACGCACAGAACCTGCTGGATGAAACCTACTTCCAGTACCTGGGCGACAAGGAGCATCTGGCCGGCAAGTACAAGAGCGGCCGCCGCTACATGGCCACCCTGCACTTCAAGTTCTGATTCCCGACGCAGTACGCTGAACGCCTGAACGACGGGCCCGGACCTCCGGGCCCGTTTTTACAGGTGGACCCCGATTCGCTACAAAGGAATGACCCGATGCTCACCCGCACCCGTCGTACCTCGCTGTCGCTGCTGACGTTCGCGCTGGCTGCTTCCCTCGCACCGCTGGCCCAGGCCGCCGATGCCCTGGCACCCGATGGCCCGCGCGCCCTGCCCGGTTCGCTGCCGCTGATGCCCGTGCCAGCCAGGGTCGAACGCATCGACGGTACCGGTTACACCGTCACCGCCACGACGCCGGTCCATGCCGAGGGCGATGCCGCGCGGCGCGTCGCGGGGCAGTTCACCACCCTGCTGCGCGACAGCGGTGGCCCGGCGCTGCAGGTGCAGGCGGGCCGCGGCAAGGAGGGCGTGCGCTTCGTGCTCGACAAGGCGCTCAAGACCGGCGCGGAAGGCTATCAGCTGCGCACCGGCAGCACCGGCGTGACCGTGCAGGCCGCCACCGAAGCAGGCCTGTTCTACGGTGCGGCGACCCTGTCACAGCTGGCTACCACGGGCGCGGGTGGCACTGTGCCGGCGCTGCGCATCGACGATGCCCCGCGCTTCAGCTGGCGCGGGCTGATGCTCGATTCGGCACGCCACTTCCAGAGCCTGGACGAGATCAAGCGCGTGCTCGACGCGATGGCCGAACAGAAGCTCAATACCTTCCACTGGCATCTCACCGACGACCAGGGCTGGCGCATGGAAATCAAGCGCTACCCGAAGCTGACCGGGGTCGGCAGTTGCCGCATTCCTGCCGGCGACGGCGGCCGCGATCCGGCCACCGGCGCGCCGCGCCCGTACTGCGGGTTCTACACCCAGGGCCAGATCCGCGAGGTCATCGCCTATGCGGCCGCGCGCCACATCCAGGTGATTCCGGAAATCGACGTGCCCGGCCATGCCACCGCCGCGATTGCCGCGTACCCCGAACTGGGCACGCTGGATACCCCGCTCACGCCACTGAGCGAATGGGGCGTGTTCCCGAACCTGTTCAACACCGAGGAAAGCACGTTCCGGTTCCTGGAGAACGTGCTGGAGGAAGTGATCGCGCTTTTCCCCGCCAAGTACGTGCATGTGGGCGGCGATGAAGCGGTCAAGGACCAGTGGAAAGCCTCGGCCCGGGTGCAGGCCCGCATGCGCGCGCTTGGCGTGGGCGACGAGATGGAGATGCAGAGCCATCTGATCAAGCGCCTGGAGAAGTACCTGGAGCAGCACGACCGCCGCCTGATCGGCTGGGACGAGATCCTCGAAGGCGGCCTGCCGCCGGAGGCCACGGTGATGTCGTGGCGCGGCACCGAGGGGGGCCTGAAGGCCGCCAGCGAAGGGCATGACGTGATCATGTCGCCGGTCACCGACATGTACATGGACTACCTGCAGACCACCTCGGACAACGAACCGCCGGGCCGCCCGCTGACCACGCCGCTGGCGCGCGTGTACGGCTTCGAGCCGGTCCCCGACGCGCTGGCGCGCGACAAGCAGCAGCACATCCTCGGCCTGCAGGCCAACATGTTCACCGAGCACACGCGCAGCTACGCGCGCCTGCAGCACAACCTGTTCCCGCGGTTGGCCGCCGTGGCCGAAACCGGCTGGTCGCCGCGTGAACGCCGCGACTACGGCGACTTCCTCGCACGTCTGCCGACCCAGCTGCAACGCTGGCAGGCGATGGGGATCGCCTACGCGCAGACCCCGTTCGAGGTGGAACTGGACACCCGCGACGACCGCAAGGCCGGCACCGCCACACTCACGCTGCGCAATCCGCTGGGCTACGAGATCCGCTACAGCACCGATGGCAGCGCGGTCACGCCACAGTCGCCGCGCTACAGCACGCCCCTGCAGCAGCCGCTGCCGGTCGCGCTGCAGGCGGCCGCCTTCTTCGACGGCAAAGCACTGGCCCGTGCGGCCAGCCGCTTCGATATCACCGCCGCCTCGCTGCTCAGCCGCACCGATGAGCACCTGGCGCTGTGCCCGGGCGAAGGCAAGCTGCTGCTGCGGCTGGAAGACGACGGCCCGGCCGACGGCGCGCGGGCGATCTTCAACGTCAACATCTTCAATCCGTGCTGGTTCTGGCAGGACGCGGACCTGGACGGCATCGCGCGCCTGCGCGTGCGTGCCGGCCAGATTCCGTACTACTTCCAGCTTGCCCACGACGAGCCGCAGCGCCGATTCAGCCCTGCGCGCAGCGCGCACGGCGAGATGGACATCCTCAACGGCCAGTGCGATGGCGCCCCGCTGGCGACCGTGCCGCTGCCCGCCGTACCGGGCAAGGACGGCTTCATCACTCTGGAGGCCGCGCTGCCGCGTTCGCTCAAGGGCACGCAGAACCTGTGCGTGCGCTTCACCGGCGACACCCGGCCGACGATGTGGGTACTGGACGAACTGACCCTGCTGCCGAAGTAGGGTTCACCCCAAAGGGGTCGTGGGGGGCGCGGGGCCGCCCCCCCCCCCCCCCGGGGGGGGGGGGGGGCCCCCCCCCCCGCCCCCCCCCCCCCCCCCCCGGGGGGTGCCGGGGCCCCCAACACCCCCCACC